>DAOWNU010000117.1 GCA_030642425.1 bacterium
CACCTATCCATTTTAATGCGCCGTCTCTCATACGCAAATAGCCCATTTGATTATGCGCAGTCCCGGTTACATCGAATATCTTCGCGCCGGGGTCGAATTCATCCGCGCCAATATCCGGGAAATCGCCGATAGGCCGGGCATCGCCGTCGATATCTGTAGGCACGTCCGCAAGTGGGAGTGCGGCATCCTCGGCGTCGGTTCCCGCCACCAGATGAAGGTTGCCCTCCGATGGCGCAACAAACCAGCTATTGTCCGCGTCGATAATATTCCCGGCAAGGTAGCCGTCGCCGCCGTCGCGAGAGAGAATTCCACTGTCGCATAGGTTATTATGTATATATGCGTCGGTCGCGCTATATCGGTATTCGATATTCCAGAAAAACGTGCCGTTGAATATAACCGTGTTATGATAGACACTTGCATTGCCCGCTCTATTTAATGTAATACCTACATCGCCGTCGCCCTCGCGATAGATAAAATTGTTCCGTATCATACAGCCCTGATTATCGTATGTAGTTTCGCCGTCGCGGGCGTATGGACCGGGGCCTGCAGGATTACCCATCGATATACCGAAATCGCATTCGATAAACACATTTCGTTCTATAGTTGTGTATATAGCATTTTGCCAGGCAAGTATAGCCGCGCCACATAAAATGCCTTCAGGTCCGCGAATACGCAAAAATAGATTATCGCGGATTATCCAATAACCGGTTGCGAGAATATCAACACCGTTTGTGTACCACCATCGCGCGCGATCCGAAAACTCAAATATACAGTTCTCGACAATTCCGGAGTCGCAATATGCAGTCATTCCGGGAGCGGCGCTTACTTTAATAAATTGTTCACCCGCATCGATAAGATGCACGTTATTCAGATGTGGGGCGAACGCGCCGCTCTCCGAAGAAAACTGTATCGGGTGATAATAAACTTCGCGCAGCGTCAAATCCGCGATATAAAGATGCCGAACATCGCCGACCCACAGCAGATGCGGAACGTCGGGGTCGTCGATACTCATTCCCGCCCCACGGATTATAGTAAGGTCGGTTCCGGCGCCTATTATCGCAACATTATCCACACCGCCGTCAATCCAGAGTGTAGATGTCAGGTCATAGGTTCCCGCAGCGAGCATTATCGTGTCGCCCGAAGATATCGACGCCACAGAGGCCTGCAGTTCCGGTTCCGTGGACACATTGATTAACGCCCCGGAGAGAAGAACAGCGGATATTAGGATCAGCGCTATAGTTTTCAATGCTTTCATAACAATCACCTCAATTGCAGTGAAAATTCCTGTTTCGATATAAATATCGCTTTTTTGCTATAAGAGTCAAGCGATAATCGATTCAAACAAAAGGACGACCGCAGCCGTCCTTTTGAAAACAAGTATTCTCATACTCATTTACATACCATACATCTCGATAATTTCTTTCTTTCCCTTGCCGAGAATGTCATATTTCTTGCCGACTTCGATAAACGCTTCCAGCGCTTTTTCGAGATGGTGCATCTCGTGTCCGGCGGATATCTGCGTGCGAATTCTGGCCTTGCCTTGCGGCACAACGGGGAAAAAGAATCCTACCGCGTATATTCCCCTCTCGTATAGGTCGCGCGACATATCCTGACTGAGTTTGGCGTTGTATAGCATTATCGGCACGATTGGCGTTTCGCCGTCCACCAGATCGAAACCCGCCTCTTCGAGACCCGCGCGCCAGAATTTTGTGTTGGCCTCGAGTTTGTCGCGTCGTTCCGTTGAAGCCATAATAACGTCCAGAACCTTATTGGCCGCGGCAACAACCACCGGCGGCATCGCGTTAGAGAACAGATACGGCCTTGCGCGCTGGCGGCACATCTCGACAATTTCCGTTCTTCCAGAGACACATCCACCGGAAGCTCCGCCCAAAGCCTTGCCCAGTGTAGTTGTTATTATGTCTATTTTTCCGAGGACACCCTTAAGCTCGTGTGTGCCCTTGCCCTTCTTGCCGAGGAATCCCGAGGAATGCGAATCGTCCAGAAAAACCATCGCATCGTATTTTTCCGCAAGCTCGCATATCTCGTCGAGCTTTGCCGTGTCGCCGTCCATAGAAAAAACGCCGTCGGTGACAATACATCTGAATCGCGCGTCTTGATATGTCTGAAGTTTCTTCTCGAGATGCTTCATATTCGAGTGCTTAAAACTTTCATTAAGCGCGCTGCAAAGACGCATCCCGTCGATAATCGAAGCGTGGATCAATCTGTCCGCGATAAGAACGTCCTGATCGTCGAACACGGCCTCGAAAACGCCGCCGTTGGCATCCATACAGCTCGGAAAAAGGATAGTGTCCTCGGTTTCGAGGAATTTCGTCAGTTTGTTCTCGAGATCGCGATGAATATCCTGTGTCCCACAAATGAAGCGCACCGAACTCATGCCGTAGCCGCGCTGCCGGAGTCCCTCGTGCGCCGCCTCCACAACATCCGGGTGTGAGGACAGCCCCAAATAGTTGTTTGCACACATGTTTATTACTTTTTTGCGCTCCGCACCGGCTGGATATTCCACCACAATATCCGCCGCCTGAGGGCTGCAAATAAAGCGTTCTTCCTTGAACAGCCCGTCGTCTTTAATGCCCTGGAGCGTCCCTTTGAAATGTTCGCGTGTTTTCTTACTGTAGGCCATTTTGCCTCCTTTAGGTTTTTATTATACTTGAAATCTTATTTCAGTTAATCTCTATAACTCTTTGCTGAATACTAAATTCGATTCGACTATTTCGAATCCCGCTTCGTCGAGAATTCCTTTTTCGAGTTTCCCCGCAACCTCCTCTGACACGATTATCCTGCCGAAGCCGTTTTTCGCAGCTATTCCAGCGACGAAATCGAGGATTTTCTTTTCGACATCGCCAGATATTTCCACACGCTCGTCGAGCTTGTCGATAAACAAAACGGCATATTGGGCGTTCTCCCTGTATAATGAGGCTATCGCAAGCCAATCGATTCCCGGTGTTTCTATTCCCATTAAAGGATATTCCGCCGGATAAAAACAAACCGTGGCGATAGTTGCTCCCTCACTTTCCACGATAATACCGGCCGCACCGAACCGGCCTACCTCATTTTCAGCAAGAGCCAGTCTTTGCTCCGTTAAACCGGAAACTAAAGACAGTTCTTCAATCTTTAGAGGGCGAAAATAAAGGCCGTCTAATTCGATATCTTTGAAATCGAAATTTATTCTCCGGGCTTTTACCCACGAAAATAAATATCGCATCAACCATCCAAGAAGCACCGTTCCAAATAGCGCTAAATACAGCCACGGCGGCAGGAAAGGCAACGGTTCCATTTTTGCAAGAATTACATCCTGCATCATCACCCCTTAAATCAGCCCGAAAACCTTGTCCAGCTTGATTGTGAACATGATCCCCGTATCCGGCTTTTCCATATCGCCCACGGTTTCCTGAACAACGTCGATCGCGTCGTAAAGGACGTCGTCCGAACGAATTACCGCAAATAGCGTCTTGTTCGTGTAGTTTCCCCTTGCGTAGCTTTTCTTTTACCAGCTTGCCGACCGGGGAATCCTTGCCATATTGCGCCAGAAGCCGCCCCATACCGACGGAATTGAGCACGGTTGTGCCTTTTACACCCACTTCGTAAAGTTTTTCAAGTATATCCGGCAGAAGATCGTTTTGTTCGAGAACAAGAATTAGTAAATGCATATTATCACCTTAAACTTAAATTGTTAATTGAAACATCGAAAACTATCAAAAAGGGCGGGTTTAAACCGCCCTGTATTTAATTATCCCATAATCTCGCGCACCCTAACAGCGATGCTCGTCACCGTGTCGAAATCTTCCGGTGTGGCCTTGTCGTCGGGGATACTGATCTTGAACTTCCGTTCGAGGAAAGTTTTCAGACTGACCATGCTGAAACTATCTACGATTCCCGAAGATATCAGCGGTGAATCCACACCGATTTCTTCTTCGTCTTCTTCCTCGAGATACTCTTCGATCACATAATCGAGAATTGTTTGTTCAATTTCGTTCATTTTTTTCTCCTTTTCGATATTAATTTGAAATTAACGTCTTACCCATTTTCAAAGATGCACAAATCAAACGGTCTTTTTCGTGGAATTCCGACGGCGTTAATCCGATAAGATCTATCGGAACGTTGAATTCCCATATTGTTTCTGCAACCGGCATCGCTGTTATTTCGCCTCTTTCATAAAGGTCTTTTTTTTCGAAAGAGCGAGATATAACCGCGAAATCGAAATCACTTTCCTCGTTGGCGATATCCATCGCCCTCGACCCAAATAAAATTAATTTTTCGATCTCGATTCCTCTTGCGGCAAGCCTGCTTGCAAGGAATTCCGTTATTTCCCGGAGATCAACCATTCCAACACTCCTTTAGTATTCTTAAGGATATCTGAAACGCGTCGTTTATCGAACATGCTTTTGATATCCGACAACTTATCCGGATAACGTGTAGGGATGCACCACTCGTTAATCTTAATCAAGAATAAATAGTTTTTATCCGTTACATCGATATTTATTCCGGTATTCTTAAGAAGATAAACAAGATTATGCGATTTCGGCGGAATGGTTTGTTTTCTCAACACCAGCTTACCTTTAAGCGCCTTTTCTAATGCAAGATGACACATAAAGACTGCATAAATATACCTCCCACCTTCGAAAAGAAATTCGCCTGTATCGAGGTCATATCTGGCCTGTTCAAACCACTCGGCAGCGTATTTATCCCAGTTTTCTAGCAATTAGCACTCCTTAATCGTCGTCCATTCCGGAAATATCGCCGATCTCCTCGCCCCATTCCTGCGCGCGAAGCAGCCTGCGCATGATCTTCCCGCTTCTCGTCTTCGGCAGTTTTTCCATAAACTCTATCTCCTGCGGCATCGCAAGGGGAGAAAGCCTTTTGCGGATGAAGTTCATTATATTCAATTCGAGATCGTCATCGGGTTCGAAGCCGGGTTTCAGCGATACGAATGCCTTGACAACTTCCATGTTCACCGGATCGGGTTTGCCGACCGCGGCGGCCTCCGCGATAGCCTCGTGCTCGACGAGCGCCGATTCGATCTCAAAAGGCCCGACGAGATGCCCGCCGGTGTTGATAACATCGTCGTCCCTGCCGACAAACCAGAAATAGCCGTCATCGTCGATACTCGCCCTGTCCCCGGTGATATACCAACCCTTGATAAACTTAGATTCATATATTTCGGGAGCGCCCCAGTATTCTCTCATCATCGAGGGCCAGCCGGGTTTGAGCGCGATAAGGCCGACCTTATTGGTCTCCTCGATAACCTCATGGGTTTTCAGATCGAGAACGACCGCCTCGATTCCGGGGAACGGCCTTCCCATAGAGCCGGGCTTGACTTTCATGCCGGGAAAATTAGTTATAACCATCGCGCCCGTTTCCGTCTGCCAAAATGTATCGAAAAACGGCATATCGAACGCATCTTCGCCCCAGACAACCCCTTCGGGATTGAGCGGCTCGCCCACACTGCACATGTGACGCAGGTTCGGCATCTTGAATTTCTTGACCAAATCGGTTCCGTCCTTCATGAGCAGGCGAATGGCCGTGGGAGCCGTGTACCATACCGAAATTTTATGATCCTGCAGAACCCTATACCATTTCGCGCTGCTGAAACCGCCGTCGTAGATGACCTGTGTGATTCCGAGGCTCCAGGGGCCGATAATGCCGTAGCTCGTGCCGGTTACCCAGCCGGGATCGGCGGTGCACCAATATATGTCGCCTTCCTTGAGGTCGAGAACCCATTTTGTTGTTACATGCTGTGCGATAAGGCTGCTGTGGACATGAAGCGCGCCCTTTGGTTTGCCGGTCGTCCCGGATGTGTAATGCAGAACCGACGGGCTTTCCGGGCCGGTGTCGAAGCTCTTGAAATTCTCGACTTTCTGCGCGTTTTCCAAAATAAAGGCCTTTTCGATCCCCTCTAATTTTACTTTATCGTTATCGACAATTACGATATGCTTCAGTTCGGGAAGGCTTTCTTTTATTCTTCTGACCTTACGGAAATGTTTTTTTGTTGTCAGGACCGCGACCGCACCGGCGCTCTCCATCCGCGTGTGAAGCGCCTCCTCGCCGAAGGCGGAAAACAGCGGCTGAACTATCGCGCCCAGTTTGAGTATTCCGAGGAAACTGAAATAGAGGTCGGGAATCTTGTCCATGAAAATGCAGACCCTGTCGCCCTCTTTGATTCCGAGGCCGCGAAGATAGTCCGCGTATGTGTTCGAGTTGACCCGGAGCTGGTCGAAGGTGTATTTTTTGACCTCGCCCGTAAAACCCTCCCATATCAACGCGAGGCGGTCGCCGTGCCCCTGATCGCAAATCCGGTCGGAACAGAACCATCCGATATTGATCGGATCGCCGTCTTTGTATCCGAGTATTTCCTTCGCCTTGTCCCAGCAAAAATTATTATATGTCTCCCGGTAATTGCCCATGTTGCTCATG
>DAOWNU010000339.1 GCA_030642425.1 bacterium
CCGGGATTGGGAGCCACGGGGCTTTGCCTTCCGCGGAATCGACAGAAAAAGCCATCAGGGGGAAATGGATCAGCACTGCGCCGCGAATAAGCTTGTCCCGAAGCGAATCCGCGAGCGCGGCCTGCAGCGAGTCGCGGTTCACTCCGCCGAGCGCGGCGGACGCGACAAGAACAATCAGCAGAATTGTTAGCCGGTTTCTCATAATTCGACTTTCTTCAGGCGTTCCAGCCCGAGTTCGATTTCGTTTTCTGGCAATGTCAATGAAAATCGGACAAACCCTTCGCCGCCGGGGCCCATCGCGCTGCCGGGGAGAACGACCACGCCGGCCCGCTCGATTAGCTTTTTTGCGAAATCGGCGCTGGAGATTTTCCCCGGCACTTTCGCCCAGACATAAAAGGTGGCCGGTGTCGGGAAAAGCTCCCAGCCGAGTTCTTCCAATCCCGCGCGGAGTTTCTCGATACGCCTTCGATAGATTTTTCGCACCGGCGGGATCAGTTCGGCGAAATTGTCGAGGGCGGTTATAGCGGCGTATTGAATCGGGCGGAACACGCCGGAGTCGATATTTTTCTTGAGCGATCCGAGCGCGGCGATAATGTCCGCGTTCCCCGCGACAAATGCGATGCGCCAGCCGCACATCGAAAACGATTTGCTGAGCGAATATATCTCGACAGCGACGTCCTTGCCGCCGTAGGCCAGCGGGCCTTTCGGCCTGTCGCCGTAATAAAGCTCGACATACGCGGCGTCGTTGACAAGAATGAACCCGCGTTTCCGGGCGAGTTCTATCGCCTCGCGCCAGAAATATTCCCCGGCATCCTGACCGGTGGGATTGTTCGGATAATTCAGCCAGACCAGCTTCGCGCCGTCGGGTATCTCACCGAGATCGGGCAGAAAACCAAGCTCCGGTCGGAGCCTTAGAGCGTGCGGAACCCCTCCCGAAAGGGCGATTCCGGCCTTATACACCGGATATCCCGGATCGGGATAGCAGCCGATATCCCCCGGATCAAGCACCGCTATCGGCAGATGAGCGATACACTCTTTCGAGCCGATAAGCGCCAGTATTTCCCTATCGTGATCGAGCTTTATGTGCCAGCGATTGAGAATGTATCTCACCGCGGCCCGGCGGAAATCCGGCTCACCGGCGTAACCGGGGTATTTGTGGGCGTCGTCGTGATGAAGCGCCGCAACCAGCGCCCCCTGAATCGCTTTGTCAGTGGGAATGTCCGGGTCGCCCACGCCAAAATCGACAACGCGCATTTTCTTTGCGGCCTCGGTTTTCGCCCGGTCGATCTCGGCGAAGGGATATTCCAGAAACGGTTTTAGTCTTCGTGCATGATAATCCATAGCGTTACTAAAGTAGCGGTTACGGCGCTCATTACAAGCTTTTTTTGCATTTGCGGATCAGATTTTGATGAAAAATTGCTTTGCGAGCGGTCCATCGCGGTCAAAATCACGTCCTCTTAGATCGAAATCACGTCCTCCCAGATACCAATCACGTCCTCTTAAATCGAAATCACGTCCTCCCAGATCGAAATCACGTCCTCTCAAATCGAAATCACGTCCTCCTAGATCGAAATCACGTCCTCTCAGATTGAAATCACGTCCTCTCAGATACCAATCACGTCCTTCCAGATACCGATAACGTTCTCCTAACCCTAAATCACATACTATTTTATCTGAAACACGCACATTTTTTGTGCGGAACGATGGGTGTTTATTTCAGCGCGAACAGGTTGGGAGATATGTTTAGTAGAAAAAATGGTATGCTCTATAATTCCAAATTCCCTTGTTTTTCCGTTTTTGAGGGCGAGCCTTTCCTCCTCGATTGGATTTATTTCTCTTTTTGGGCTGTAAGTTTTTCTTATACGCTCTGCATCACAATAACTCATTTTAAAAATACGACGCGTTTCGTAATCTTCTCGTCCCCGATTATCGCCCTCACGAGATAAATTCCGGAGCCGAGGGATTCGTCGGGCTGCCAGACGAATACACCCCCCGTCGCCTTCGGCGCCACCCCTCTTGTTAGAGGGGAATTTTTCGCGGGGATTTCCGCGACCATACGCCCATTTATGTCGAATATTTCCACGCGGGAGGGTCTCAGACCCTCACCTACGGAAATCGTAACCGCCCTATTGAATGGGTTCGGGAATGCGGTTAAATCCGTGACTTCCGGTAGTTCCCGTTCGTCGATACCGGTCGTGACCAGTATCCACCAGTTTTGTTCGCGGATATTCGGCAGGCCGATATCGGGCGTATCCCAGCCACGGAATGCAAAAAAGGTCGTGTCGTCGAGATTGATAGTTATCCCGGCTGTGGCGAAATTGATATAGATCGTGTCGGTTCCCTCCATCAGGACGCCCGGCGAATACTCGCCAATCGTGGCAGTGCCGTCGGTGAAATCCCAGGTCTCCGCCGTGTTCCCGCTGGCGATATCGTGGAAAACGATCATCGCGCCGGTGGGCGCAGCATCCGTAACGAGGCCTGAATCCGGTTCATTATATAGAAGCTCCGGCGCGGCCTTGTCGATAACGAACGAAAAGCTCGATCCGCTGTCCGGCGAAGCGTGCCCGAGAAGATCGTCGATACTCACAAGGATTACCGTAATCGTGTCGCCGTCGGCCCAGGCTACTGTTGGTGTGAAAAACAGCGTGTCGCCGACGCACGTGAGTTCGGCATCGGAAATCGTGTAGCTTACGCCTTCGACAGAAATTTCCGCCGTCGAAGTGTCTATCCCGTCGGGGTCGGAAAAGCCGAGCGCTATTATCGTATCCGCCGAGACCCACGCGCCCGCGGGCGGGAAAGTATAGGACAGCGCCGGCCCTTCGGAAACCGCAAAACCGCCGCGCTTGTATATGCCGCTGTAGGTTGCCGCGTAATATTTGCTCGCGGAGCCGGCAAGATTGATAGCGAACTCCTCGACAACTTCAGTGAAAGTCAGCGGGTCGGACCATGGGAACCAATCTGTTCCCCAGTTATCGGTTTTGAAAACGCCCTCCTCGTTGCCGACAACCACGATATCCGGCTCGAACGGGTCGATAGATATTCCATAGTTGTAATCGCGGAAAAACGTGCTGGCGACCCAGGTATCCCCGCCGTCGTCGGAGAGATAAATCGTGTAATCGTAGGCGACCGCGATCCGCTGTGGGTCTGCGGGTGTATTGGCCATCCGCCACGCGGC
>DAOWNU010000088.1 GCA_030642425.1 bacterium
GTCGCGGCCCATCGCGAGAAGATAACGGCTGCCGGACATCAGACCGGCGTTGCCAGTTGTCGCGAAAGCGAGTATCGCGGCAATCGTTATCATGATCGCCCCGATCGGGCCGATAAAGGATTTTGCGGCGTCCGCAATCGGTGTAAGGCTGCCGTGAAGCTGCTCCGGGGGCAAGACGCCGATTACTATCCAAACGCCCACGGCATATATCGCGACTACAACTATCAACGACAGGATCATCCCCAGCGGGATATTGCGTTCCGGCCTGCGGACCTCTTCGGAGATGCTGGCGACCTTGGTCAGGCCGATATAGCTCACGAACACGAATCCGGCTGTCGGAAGAATCGAGCCTGTTCCGAATGGAGCAAACGGTTTGAAGTTCGCAGGATTGACGTTCGGTATTCCCTTGCCGATAAAAAAGGCCAGGATTGCCAGCAGCAAAGCGACCATGCCGATTTGCAGGCTGCTTGTTTCTTTCGCGCCAATAAGGTTGATCGCCGTAAAAACAAGTCCGAGGATAATGCCGATTAGAATCGGCGAAAAGCCCACGTAGATTGACAGATACGCACCGATACCCACCAGCGCGATGCTGCTTTTCATAATCATCGCGAGCCAAACACCGATGCCGTCGATAGTGCCGAACATCGGGCCGAGGCTCCTGCTGATGAAAAAATATGTCCCGCCCGCGCGTGGCATCGCGGTGGATAGTTCCGCCATAGATAGCATAGCCGGGATAATCAGCACGCCGGAAAGGACATACGCAATTATTACCGCCGGTCCCGCTTTTGCCGCCGCGAGACCGGGGAGCAGGAAGAAACCTGAGCTTATCATCGCGCCGGTGCTTATAGCAAAAACGTCGAAAAGGCCGAGTTCTTTTGATAATTTCTTTGCCAAGGGTTGTTCCTCGTTAAATGCGTTCGTCGTTCTGAACTTCGCTCATTCCTTCTCTTCTTTTTCAACAAGAATAATCAATTCGTTTTTCAAAATTGGAATATCTTTTTCAACTGTATCCCAGACGGCATCCAGGTCAACCCCAAAATAAGCGTGTATCAATTTATCCCTCATTCCCGCCATATCATTCCAGGGTATTTCAGGATGTCTTCCCCTAAAATCTTTTGATAACCCCTTTGCAGCTTCACCTATTATCTCAATTTGTCTTATAACTCCGTCTTAAACAAGGAAATTTTCCAAGAAACCCTTGTGTTTTATTCCTCTAGTGTATTCATTTATTCTGGATATAGCATCTAACATATGCAATAAATATATTGAGTCTTTTTTCATCCGTAAATTACCTCCATCTCTCTCTTTATCGCTCCAATCATATATGGGCTAATGGATTTTTCCGTCAACAAATCCACTTTTATCCCCAAATTTTCGGACAACTCTCTTTCGATTCTCACAAGTTCAAGAAGGCTTTTCCTTTCCGGGAAATCCACAATAATGTCGATATCGCTTTCCGGCCTTTCTTCGCCACGCACATAAGAGCCAAAGACAGCGATTTTGCTTGCCCCATAATATTTGAGCAGCCGGGCAATCCTGTTAAAGATTTCTTTTTTATTCATAATACTTTATCACTTTGCATGGCTCGGATTTTTTAAAAACCCCTTTTAAATCGGAATTGCATCTAACATAATAATACACAGCGGAGTCCATTCAAGCAAGCTATTTCTCTCGTAACTCAGCTTCTGCTTTTTGGAGGGAAGATATAGTTTCCAATGCAATTGCCTTGCGCAGGTGGAGTTACGCAACGAGATTTAAAAATGGGTGAAAGTCCCCAAATAATCGAAAAAAGCCGTGTAGAAAGCAGTAGGGTGCGTCTAAAAAGCGTTTCCCAGCGTGTAGAGGTTGACAAGTTGCGTGTAGCATGTCAAACTTTGCGTGTAGGAAGCCTTTCCCCTCGTGTAAAAAGTCTTTCCGCGCTTGTAGAAAGTCTTTCCGAGAATGTAGCCAGCATTGTCCGACGTGTAGCAGGTCATTCCGGGCGTGTAGCAGGTCGTTCCGGACGTGTAGCAGGTCTTGTCGAGAATGTAGCAGGTCGTTCCGGACGTGTAGGAGGTCTTGTCGAGAATGTAGCAGGTCTTTCCGGGCGTGTAGAAAGTGTTGTCGAGAATGTAGCAGGTCGTTCCGCGCGTGTAGGAAGTGTTGTCGAGAATGTAGCAGGTGTTGCCGGGCGTGTAGAAAATGCCGTCGGGTTCTGAAAAAGCGTTATCTATCGTGTAACAATTAAACAAAGGAGCTATGATGCCGAAAAAGAGCAGGTTCCCACAGCAGTTGGTGTGTGTGCCTTTTACCATTTACTTCAGTTTTTTTAGCAGTTCCGGGACTATATCGAAAAGATCGCCGACCAGCCCGATGTCCGCAACATCGAAAATGGGCGCGGATTTATCTTTGTTAATCGCAACGATCATGTCCGAAGTCTGCATGCCCACTTTATGCTGCACCGCCCCGCTTATTCCGCACGCAATATACAGTTTTGGCGCGACAGTTTTCCCTGTCTGGCCAACCTGATTTCGATAGTGGATCCATCCGGCATCGACAGCGGCGCGGCTGGCGCCGACCGCTCCACCGAGCCTATGTGCAAGTTTATAGAGGATTTCAAATCCCTCCGGGCCGCCGACCCCGCGACCGCCGGAGATAATTATGTCGGCGTCGATAATCGCCAGCTCCTCACCCTCCGATTCATCGACACGCTCGATAATGGCCTTCGAGAATTCCTCCAGCGCAATATCGTTCGGGTCGATCTCGACAATTTTGCCCGTTCGTCCCTCTTCGACCCCGGCCTCTTTGAATACTTTGTGACGAACTGTCGCCATCTGCGGCCGGTGCTCCGGGCAGAGAATTGTCGCCATGATATTGCCGCCGAAAGCCGGGCGCGTCTGGAGAAGGTCGCCTGTTTCGGGGTCGATATCGAGCGCGGTGCAATCGGCGGTCAGGCCGGTTTCGAGACGAATCGCAAGACGTGGAATAAGACTCCTGCCGACAATAGTCGCGCCGGTCAGTATAATCTCCGGCTTGAATTTCCGCGCGAGATATTCCAGCGCGCCCGCGATCTTCTCCTCGATAAAACCCTTATATACCGGGCTGTCGATAACATAGACAGTGTCCGCGCCGCGCGAAATCGCGTTCTGTGCGAGATGGGTTACACCGTCCCCGACAAGGGCCAGCGCAAGTCCGCAATCGCGAATGTCCGCGAGACGGCGACCCTTGTTGAGAAGCTCATAGACAACCGGCGCAAGTTCTCCCTTCGGCGTGACTTCGCCGTAAATCCAGACATCCCGGTAACTCTCCTTATCCGGGGTTCCAAATGCCTTCGGTTTTTCTTCGTGGCGCACAATAATCGCGTCGAAATCGCAGCTATCGACACACGCGCCGCAAATCGTGCATATATCGTAGTCGATAACCGCGACATCGTCCGACATCGCAATGGCCGCGAACGGGCAAGCCGGAATGCACTTCCCGCAGCCGTTGCAGTTCTTCGTAATAATTTCGATACCGATCATTTTAGACATAGCGTCACCCGTATGTTGAGGAAAGGTCGAATGTTAAAGTCCAAATGTCAAATGCTAAAAGACATTGTCATTGTGAGGTTTCGACGTAAGTTCAGCCGAACGGTGGGCGGTAGCCCGACGTGGCAATCTCTTTCATTTGCCCTTTCCAAAGCCGTCGTAGGCTATCGCAAATTTGTGTGTCATCCCGAGAACGCCGTAGTGCTCGAATGCATAATCGGCGGAGATGCCGCTCAAATCGAGACCGAAACCCGCGCTGAGTCCTCGAAGAGTTTCACCCTCCGCGAGGTCGCCATCGATATTGTCGCGGATACGATATCCGGCGCGGATATAAAGCGGCTTAAACTGCACGACCTCGATACCGAACCCGCCGGTAAAACCGCCGTCGGAAAAATAATCCCCCTGAGCCAGGGCATAGAGCGGCAATCCCTTGAGCCGGTAGCTTGTGCCGACACTCGCATTCAGCGGCAGCGAAGACGCGCTGTCGATATTTGCGGAGATATTTGTGCCGGCATTTTTCAGGGCGATTCCTAACCGCCCACGGCCATGGTCGAATTTATAAATGCCCCCGATATCGAAACCGACCGCGGATGACGAGAACGTGTCGATGCTGCTCATCGCGAAAAAGGGCGCAATTCCAATTGAGATATGATTCCCGATCTCCCGGCTGTATGCGACCGAAAACGCCATATCTGTCGCGCCGAAACTGCCTTCGACTTCCCCCGAACCGTTCGTTCGGTCCATGCTTCCGTAAGTCAGGAATCGGATGCTCAATCCGAGTTTGCCGAATGCGAAACCCTTTTGGGCGACAATATCTCCGCCGGTAATCCCGGCGTAGAGCACGCCGAAGCTCGTTCCCACGGACAAATCCTTTTCAAAAGACATGCTCGCCGGGTTCGATAACATGCCGTCGGGGCCGTTAGCGTAGCCCGCGGTCGCACCGCCGAGCGCGGCGGAATATGGAGAGAAATTCATTTTTAAAAATGTCATCTCGCACGTTCCGGCATTGTCGGAAATAGCATAACAGCCTATTGTTATTACTATTATCATCGCTAATATAAACTGTTTTCTCATATCATCTCCACTAACATTATAGTAGTTAAGGTTAATAGCCTACTTCAGGCATCCCAACAACCTTGGTTGCGAACTCCTTTGCGAGAGCGTCCGCACGAGCGGCGGCCTCGCCCTTCGTTACAAAAGTTCCACCATAAACAAAGAACAATTTTTTTCCCTCTCGCTCTATCGGAACGATCCACGACCTGATCCCCTCGCCGCGAACCTTTATCGCCATCTGCTCGGCAAGACTGCGCATACCGAACGCGCCGAACTGCAAAGTCCAGGCGCCGGCAGTCGAATCGATCCCGTCCACAATCGCTTCCGGGGCCAAACTATCCGGCATTCTAAGCTCGACATACCGCCCCAGATAATCCATCTCCTCCGTCAGGGCCATGTATTTGCGGCAGCTATCGCCGTCGATAACATCGTAACAGTAGATCTCCGCCAATCCAAGCCTTGCGAGCGGAAGATAAAAAGAATCGTCGATCATGGCGAAAAAGCCACGGGCCGCATAAGGTTTCGCGAGAACGTGGTTGCATTGCCCGAGTATAAAAAACGCCTTCTGCGAAGAATTACCGACCCTTTCTGCAAGGTCCCTCGCGGTCTGGTAAAGCCCGCGGGAATACGCGAGTTCGGCGCGAAGTTCGAGCGCAGAATCTGAATCCATGCTCGCAAGAACGGTCTCCAGCGACTCGGGATAGACCACGGCGGCCTCGCCCGGAAGAAATCCAACCGCAAAGAGCAGCAACAAACCACTTAAGCGAATTATGTGCCGAAAATCGTTCATATCCTCAAATCGTTTTTTATTTACCCGACAGGGTTAATCGAACTTTGTCAAATGTAGCCACACGGAAGGTCTATGTCAACACCAATATTGAAAAAGGGTGGGTGGTTTCAATTCAAAATGATCGATTAGCAATTAGCATTGCAAAATTGCCCCGCCCAACACCGCCGGGGAAGGGTAGGGCATTGACAATTGCTCATTGCTAATTGCTAATTTTGTATTGAGTTTTTAACTGGATTTCATTTGCCCGACCAATATTGAAAAAGGGTCGCCATTGGCCGATAACCCTATTGATTTATTCGATACCGATGGGTATAATCTCCAACAATGATTTCGTTTATGCTCAAAATAAAGCCAAAACAGCTTATTCGCCTGATATTCAGCGGGCGGCTGGAGCGGACTGTCAAAGTGCTGGTCGGTCTTTTCGTAATCGCTGTTTTTTTCGCCGGTGGATACATGTTTTTCCACCGCCTTTTCGTCTATATATCTCAGGTGCAGGATATCGGCGTGCTTCTCATCGACAAGATAATCGCGATAGGTTTTTTGGCCTTTTTTCTGATGCTGACAATCTCGAACCTGATAAGCTCTATCGGGACGCAATACCGCTCCGCCGAGGCCTCTTTTTTACTCGCCTCCCCCCTCGAACATCGGCAGGTTTTCTGGATAAAATTTTACGACACGCTCTTCTACGCAAGCTGGGCGACACTGATTATCACAATCCCCGCACTGCTTGCCTACGGCGTCATTCACGGCTTGATGCTGAAACATTATATTATCATCGCCTTTCTGATAATCCCCCCTTTTCTGATAATTCCGGCGGCGATAGGCTCGGCATTCTCGCTCATAATTTTCCCGCTGGCGCATCGTTTCGGCATGAGAAAGGTAATCGCGTTTCTCGTTGTTTTAAGTATTGGGGCGACTTTCATACTTATGCGCGCCCGCTTCACGAATATTCTATTCTCCGCACAGGGCGACCTCGCGCTTTTGAATTATTACCTGCAAGAACTCGCCTCGAACGATAACCAATTCCTTCCGAGCGTGTGGATAATCGAGGCTCTTCGCGGGGCGAGGCTCGGCAACACCGGCGACATGTGGTTTTATATATCCATGCTCCTCTCGACCGCGGCGGCGGCGCTCGTTCTGCTGGATATTCTCGCAGTAAAGCTATATTACACGGCCTACACGGCGTCTCTGGAGATAATCGGGCGAAGAAAACGCCGCAACCGGAAAAGTTTTTATTCGCTCGCGTGGCGGCTTTTCGGGAAATTCCCGAAAAACATGCGCGCCCTTTTTGTGAAAGATATCCGGCTTTTCCTACGCGACCCAAACCAGTGGTCACAGTTCACAATTTTGCTCGTGCTGATTGTTTTTTACCTGTTCAACCTGCGAAAAATCCCGCTGAATATCGAGGGCCTCTATTGGCGGACTCTTATCAGCTTTGTCAATTACGCCTTTTGCGGATATATTCTCGCGACTCTGTCCGTGCGCTTCGTTTTTCCCTCTATTTCGATGGAGGGGCCGAGCTTTTGGGCCATATCATCCTCGCCCATTTCGGTAAAAAAACTCTTTTGGGAGAAATTCTGGATAGCGTTTATTATCTTTTTCATTCTGGCGGAAATTGTGGCGATAATCTCGAACGCTCTTCTGGCCCAATCGCTGATGATGACACTACTTACCGGCGGCGGGATTTTGCTTATGAGCATCTCGCTGACCTCTCTGGCCACCGGATTGGGCAGTATGTTCCCCAGCTTCGACGAGCCAAATCCGGGAAAAATTGCCTCCAGCGGCGGCGGGATGATCTGCGCGTTGATCGGCCTTGTCTATGTCGCGCTTTCCACAATGACACTCGCCCTGCCGACATACAGCTATATGAGTTTTTTAATCGGTCAGCGCGCGACTTTCCCCGCTACCGAGATAGTTTTCGGCTTTGGGGCGATGATCCTGCTGAACCTTGTCGCGACGGTAGTGCCATTAAAACTCGGCCTCCGCGCAATGGAGAAGATGGAGTTTTAGGTAAGCGTTGCAAAACTGAAAATTGCCCCCGCCCCACACCGCCGGGAAAACCACAGAAGGCACAGAGGAAGAATGAGGGAATAGGGGGAAGATTCAATTCAAAATTAGCAATAAGAGATTGCTGATTTTTGTCTTGATAAATGGTTTCATATTATTTATATTGTCTTCACAATAAATCTAAGATGGAGGTCAATGTGAAAGCAATACCGAAAATACAAAGTTCACTTCTTAA
>DAOWNU010000130.1 GCA_030642425.1 bacterium
CGGCTTCGACGAAGACGAGGTCTACCGCGCGATCATCTACCGACCGTCCGATGGGCAGCACCACATGGTGACGCTCTGGTTCGAGGACCGCAGCGACCCCTGGGTGATCGATCCAACCGGTGCCATGACCACGGGCATGCCGCGCATCTCCCAAGTGCGTGAGTGGGTGCCGCTGAAGCTCTTCAGCGCGGATGCCGAGTACACCGTCCGCGCCGAGCCGAAGCGCGGTTCGGGCGCAATCGATCGCGGTGTTCCCGCCGCCTATCACAACGACATTGCCCGGCAGGCGCAAGCCGCATTCGTTCTGGCAGCGGTCGAGAAATTGCACGCCCGCCAGAAATCCCTCGATAGTCTCCTCGCCCTCGATCCCCATCGGCCGGTTTCCCTGCGTGCCGATTCCGATAAAGACCGAGTCGTAGTCCTTCTTGAGATCGTGGAGTGCGAAATCCACGCCCAACGCCTTATTATAATGAATGGGGACGCCAAGTTCAGTGATCTTCGCGATTTCGACATCCAGAACCTCCTCTTTCGGCAGGCGGTATTCCGGGATACCGTAGCGAAGCATCCCTCCGGGCGCTGGTTTGGCCTCGAAAACCTCGACCGAATGTCCTCTTTCCGCAAGATAATATGCGCAGGACAATCCCGCCGGACCGGCGCCGATAACCGCGACCTTCTTGCCGGTCGGTTTGCCCGGCTTCGAATGATAGGCATCGCCGTCGGCCTCGTTCTTATCGCTGACGAAGCGTTTGAGAAAATCGATACTCACCCGGTCGTCGAAAATATTGCGTCGGCATTTGTCCTCACACGGACGCGTGCAAACCCTTCCGCATGTTGCCACGAAAGGATTTGTCTGCTTGATAAGCCCGACAGCCTCCTTGTGCTCTCCAGCCGCAATCAGGGCGATATATCCCTGAATATCGACGTTTGAAGGGCACTCCAGCCTGCACGGCGCAAAGCAATCGGCGTAATGGTTGGAAAGCAGAAGCTCCAGCGCGGCCTTGCGCGCCAGACGGATTTTCTCGCTTTTCGTTCGGACGATCATGCCGTCGAGCGCCGGATTGGCACAGCTCGGCAGCAAGTTATCCCTGCCCTCGACCTCGACGACACAAAGGAAACAGCTTCCGTAAGGATTAAGGCGTTCGTCGTGGCACAGCGTTGGGATATCGTCTATACCGACCATCCGGGCCGCTTCGAGAATCGTTGTCCCGTAAGGAACCGTAACCTGTTTGCCGTCGATAGTTAGTTTTATATCAGCCATTATTATTCCACCTTTATTGCGTCGACGGGGCAGACATTGAAACATACCCCGCATTTGGTGCATTTATCCTGATCGATTACGTGGACTTCCTTGCGCTCGCCGGAGATAGCGTCGGTCGGGCATTTTTTCGCGCAAAGCGTGCAGCCGATACACTTATCCGCGATTATCTCGTATCGGATAAGCGCCTTGCAAACGCCCGCCGGACAGCGTTTCTCCTTAATATGCGCCTCGTATTCGTCGCGGAAATACTCGATTGTCGTGAGCACGGGGTTCGGCGCGGTTTGGCCCAATCCGCAAAGGCTCGTCTCTATTACCTTTCGCGAAAGATCTTCGAGCTTTTCGATATCGCCCTCCACTCCTTCGCCCGCGCATATTCTCTCGAGCAATTCCAGCATACGCATCGTGCCCACACGGCAGAAGGTGCACTTGCCGCAGCTTTCCCGCTGAGTGAACTCGAGAAAAAATCGCGCCACATCGACCATGCAGGTGGTTTCGTCCATCACGACCATGCCGCCGGAGCCCATTATCGCGCCGGTGGAGTTTATCGAGTCGTAATCTATCGGCGTGTTCCAGAGTTCGACCGGGATACATCCGCCGGATGGCCCGCCCATCTGAACGGCCTTCGGCTGCTTACCACCGGGGATTCCGCCGCCGACTTTTTGGATAACATCGTTTATCGTGATTCCCATCGGCACCTCGACCAACCCGCCGCGGACAATCTTTCCGGCCAATGCGAATACCTTCGAGCCTTTGGATTTTTCCGTTCCCATCGCGGCGAATTTTTCCCCGCCCTCGCGGATTATCCACGGGACATTGGCGTAAGTCTCGACGTTGTTGATATTCGTCGGCTTGCCCCAGAGTCCCTTTTCGGCGGGATACGGCGGGCGAATTCTCGGCATCCCGCGTTTCCCCTCGATAGAACGGAGCAGCGCAGTTTCCTCGCCGCACACAAAAGCGCCCGCGCCCTCTTTGACATGAAGTTCGAGCGAGAAATCGGTTCCCATAATGTTCTTGCCGAGAAATCCCCGTTCTTCCGCTATGCCGATAGACCGGATAAGCCTTTTTACCGCCTTCGGATATTCCGCGCGACAGTAGATATAACCTTCGTCCACGCCGATAGCATAAGCGCAAATCGCCATTCCCTCGAGAATCGCGTGCGGGTCGCCTTCGAGAGTCGAGCGGTCCATAAACGCGCCGGGGTCGCCCTCATCCGCGTTGCAGACCACGTATTTCTTATCGGCTTCATTGCCACGCGCGAGTTTCCATTTCAGTCCAGTCGGGAAACCCGCCCCTCCGCGCCCTCGCAGGCCGGATTTTGTTATCTCGGCGATAACCTCTTCCGGCGTCGATTCCGTGATAACCTTTTTCAGCGCGACATAGCCGCCCTTTTCGATATATTCGTCTATCGAGTCCGGGTCGATTATCCCGCAATTGCGCAGAACGACACGATATTGATTCTCGAAAAGCTCGTCGTCCGCGCATTCGAACGCGTCGCCCTTGACAATCCACTCCTCGATTGGCTTCCCCGCAATCCCGTGCTCGTCGAGTATCCTAATCGCCTTTTCCGGGTCGATATCGCCGTAGATAACGGAAGCGCCGTCCGGTTCGCGAACCTCGACAAGCGGCTCGCGGAAACACATGCCGATACAGCCCGTTTCGCCAAGCTCGACCTTGTCGGCAGCGTCTCTTTCGACGACAGCCTTTCCAAGCGCGTCGAGAACCTTGTCGGCGCCCGCCGCGACACCGCAGGTGCCCGTTCCAACAATTATTCTTCGCATGGGGCCTCCATATATTGTCTGACCACTTCGCGCGCCTTGTCTGGCGTGAGGCGGCCGTGCGTGTCGTCGTCTATCATAATCACCGGCGCGAGCGAGCAGCAGCCGATACAGCTAACCAGTTCGAGCGTGAATTTGCCGTCCGGCGTCGTCTCGCCGTTCTTGATACCGAGTTCGTCCTCGATAGCGTCGGTTATACTGTTGGCGTTGGCCACATGGCATGCCGTCCCGTGGCAAACCCTTATTATATGCTCCCCGACAGGCGTCAGCCGGAATTGGGCGTAGAATGTCGTGACGCCGTAAATCTCGGAAATCGGCACTCCGGTGTGGCGCGAAATTTCGTGGAATACGCCGGGGTTCACGAAACCGAAAAGTCCCTGCGCAAGCTGAAGCAGGGGGATTACCTGCCCGGGGCTGGCGTCGTAGTCGGAGAATCGTTCCCGAAAGACCGAGAGGTCGATTTCTCTGGATAGGGTTTCCATATAGCTCCTTTTTTGTTATAAGAACTTTATAAATACTTGTCTAAGAAAATCCTAATGTCGAAGACCTGATGAATATTAAATATCAAACATCAAATATCAAAATTACAAATCAAGATGCAAAATTGCCCGGCCCTATCTATGAATTGATATTCGGGACATTTTGATTTTTACATTGTCATTTTACTTTTTGCATTTTAATATTTGATATTTCCCTCGCAACTGTTCTCCTATGGAGTCCGAGGAAACATGGGGAATATTTTCCCTGTGATTTTCTCCCGCCGGAGAGATGTTTCCTTATTATAATGAAAGCTCAAAACGCGCGCAAAGGTTTTTTTTGATTATTTATTTTCTCGTGGGATTATGTGAGATAATATAGCGGCGTGGCAAAATCCGGAAGAGAAGTCTTTTGGTGCACGTGTTTTTTGAACTATTTCGCCCTCAATCCGTCGCGTTTTCGCTTAATGAGAGATTTGCGAAACTACATTTCGGTTAGCGATTTCCGGATATCCGTGTCTTTCTTGCGTTAACGAAGGGGTCAAGGATTCAAGTGACTGATTTATATAAATTTAACCACCCTCGACCCCTTGAACCCTTATCCTTATATCCGCACCCGCTCCGGCCATATCTGCCCGCGGCACGAATTTGATTTTCCGTGATTTATTATCATATTTCCGTTGTTCGATTTCATTCGACCGCGGTCCGGGGATACTTCTCCGTGTTTCAACTTCGATTCCCCTCGCTCCGGGGACGATTTTCCGCGTTCCGGGAACGACTTCCCACGCTCCGGGGACGATTTTCCGCCGTCCGGTGACGATTTCCCTTCGACCGGGCTTATCTTCCCACGCTCTGGCATGAAATACCCTTGATCTGTTGTCAATTACCCTTGGCTTCTCGTGATATATCTCTGGATTGTTGTCAACTACCCTTGTGTTATCACTCTCAATCCTTGGGTTTTTATGAAATACCCTTAGAATATTGTCAACTACCCTTGGGTTCTCTTGAAATACCCTTGCGTTATTGTCAATTACCCTCGGCTTCAAAACGTCGCCCTATTTTCTTAATACACGTCCAACTTCTTAAAGAACAATAGTTTATCGATTCCAATCCTCGCGACGAAACGCATCATCTACCAATTAGCTGTCGCAATTATCCGAATATGTCAACCGTTCAGCAATTATCAGGGCGCGGGAATGACAAATGTAATCAAAATGTGCAGTTTCTTAATGGTTGAAATTGTCCCTTTTTGGGTTATATTGGGTTATAATAAATGTAATGGAGGTGGACGATGAAACATTTTGGGATTTTTCTCGTCCGGGCGAAAATCGACGATCCGTCATTATCGAAATGAATAATCTATCTAAAATGATAGTTCTTGGAATTGAAACATCCTGCGACGACTCCGCCGCCGGCATTTTCCGCGACGGCAAAATACTGGCGAACGTTGTCCACACACAGGAAATCCACAGCAAGTGGGGCGGCGTTATCCCGGAGCTTGCCAGCAGGGACCATGTCAGGTCGATATTGCCTGTTATCCGCGAGGCCCTCGAAATCGCCGGGCTTGCGCTTTCGGATATCGACGGCGTCGCGGCCTGTCGCGGCCCGGGATTGCTCGGCTCGCTTCTGGTGGGCCTTTGTGTCGGCAAATCGCTCGCGTGGGGACGCGGAATCCCATTTGTCGGCGTTCATCATCTGGAGGGCCACCTTTTCGCCGCGCAGATCGGCGAGCAAATCGAGCCGCCGTTCCTCGCGCTGATAATAAGCGGCGGGCATTCGCACATATATCTTGTCCCGGAGCAGGGCGTTTATCGGCTGATGGGCAAAACCCGCGACGACGCCGCCGGCGAGGCTTTCGACAAGGGCGCAAAACTCTTGGGACTGCCCTATCCCGGCGGCCCTTCGATACAGAATGCCGCAAAAAAAGGAGTTCCCGACGCATATAATTTCCCGAGGGCCATGCGGCGCAAGGGGGAACTGGACATGTCGTTCAGCGGGGTAAAAACCGCGCTTCTTCTCGAAATTGAGAAAATACCCGAAAATGTATTACCCGGCAGGATTTTCGACCTTGCGGCAAGCTATCAGGAGGCGATAGTCGATGCGCTGTTGTGGAAACTCGATGCGGCCTCGAAAAGCTGCGGCATAAAGCGGGTCGCGATTGTCGGTGGCGTCTCGGCAAACTCGCGTTTCCGCGAAAAACTGTCCGCTCTCGCGGATGTCGAGGGCTGGCGCGTGCATCTTCCGCCGCTAGGGCTTTGCACGGACAACGGCGCTATGATTGCCGCCGCCGGGGCTTTCAGGTTTTCCAGAGGGGAAATCTCACCGAAAGATATTACTGCGGTTAGCCGATGGAGTCTGGAGGATATTGAGAATTGAATTCATCGACAGGAAACGTAATAGGAAAAGCTCAAAATCTAAAGCTCAAATGTCAAATGAAATCCAAAGCTCAAATGTCAAAACCCACCCTTCCCCGGAAGTGCGGCAACTTTAAAACCGCTCATTTTATCTTCTTTTTCCGATTATTTAGGGACTTTCACCCATTTTTCGCTTTGGGAATGGGGGAATTAATTAAACCCCGTGTTCCGAGATGTTAAAACGATTTTTAGGGTGCGTTGCAATAAGTGGGTCTCAAATGAGGCCTAATGAATTGCTTGCAAATAAGTTATAAAGAGTTATATTCGTGTCATGAGAAGAAC
>DAOWNU010000149.1 GCA_030642425.1 bacterium
AAATAGCGGTCGGAAATGTCATTAAAGCGCTCCCAAATCGCGAAATAGCGGTCGGGAATGTCATCGAAGCACTCCCAAATCGCAAAATAGCGGTCGGGAATGTCATCGAAGCGCTCCTTTGTCGTATAATAGCGCTCTTGTCAAGTATAATAGCGGTCGGAAATCATTTTGTAGCCTATAATGATACTTCGGACTGCTTTAATGCGACCTTGGACTGCTTTAACGAGGCTATCGACCCAAAAAATGAAAGGAAAGTGACCTATGTTAAAACGTAATGCTTTTACAATTGATACGGATGGCGAGAGGACGGAACGACTGATCGCGCTTTCGGCGAATATCGGCGATGTTGCGGTCGAGTTGGGTTTGCCGGCGGCGAAGGTGACCGATGCGGAGGCCGCGCAGACCGATTGGGACACGGATTTGAGCGCGGCAACGCGGGAGGGCGGCGAGGCGCAGGAGGCAACCGAGGAGCTGAACAAGGTTATCGACGCGGCATACGACTATTATGTCGCCGCAAAGGCCCATCTGAAAGCGTTAATCTACGAGATCGAGTATCCCGACAAGATTATCGAGGCTTACGATTTTGGCGACGACGCGCCGACCGATCTCAAGGGCTTGTATAATGCGCTCAAGGCTTGGATCGACGAGCATGCGGTGCTTGCGGCGGCGGGCGATCCTCGAATCGTGAACGACACGATTGTCGCGAAGCTGACCACGCATTTCGGGAAGCTGGACGAGTTTCACCGTTTGCGTCTCGAAGAGAAGCACGAGGCGATTCGGGCGACCGCGACCAAGCGCGCGACGTTCGTGCGGCATAGTAAGCTGTTATCGTATATCCACACGCTCGCCTGCCTGACATGGGGTGATGACGCCTCGCAGTTGCGTTTGATTGGGATGGTGCCGAGTTCCGAGGTCTGGACGCCCGGCGGCGGCGGGACTTCGCCGGAAATCGGGATTCCGCAGAATCTTGCCGCCGTTATCGAGGGTGAGAACGTCAAAATATCATGGGATGCGGTCGATGGCGCGGACAGTTATCAGCTTGTTCACACCGAGTTTCCGCCGCTGTTTCTCGGTCTTTACGACGGCGAAGAGATTGAATTTGTCCACGAGAATCCGCCCGGCGGAACGCATTACTATAATGTAAGGGCGAAAAAGGGCGATTCTTATAGCGAATACCCGGACGCGGTTTCTGTCGAGATCACGGGTGTGAAACCGGAGCCGCCGCATAATCTGACGCTCGAACATGTCGCCCCGCATGTCAAGGTAACGTGGGAGTCGCCGCCATCGACGCCGCAGTATTTCCGGCTCTATATCGCGATAGTCCCGACCGGCAGCGCGCCGCCTGTCAAGTCGGACGAGCCGGACACGGACAAGATTATCACGCTGAGCGTGTCGATTTTCGCTCCCGGACCGGGGAATACTGTCTATGCGTGGATAACGTCGTTCGGCGACGGCGAGGAAAGCGACCCGTGCGGCCCGGAGAGCATCGATATAATGTAGTAATGATATGAAAAAGCGATTCGACATAAATTCTCCCACAGTTCACGTCGTGATGTTCGCGATTTTGCTTTTCGCGACACCGTTTATCCTGCTGCGGAATTTTCTTCAGGAGGCCATCGGCAGCGTTTCTCGATTTTCTTTCGGTATCCTCGGCATGGAGATACCGTTCGTCGTCGCGATTGGAATAATCCTCGCCATCGCGCTGGTAATTGCGCTGAGGCGCTATATCACGATATATCGCGTTCTGGCGGTTGCCGCCGTCGTCCTGATGGTCGCCCTCGCTCAAAAATCGACCGATTATTATTTCAACCACAAATTCTACGACCTGCAACAGAACTGGCACTATATCGCCTATGGCCTCTTCGCGTTTATGATGTTCCGCGCCCTAAAAACCGAAGAAAGTTCCGGCATCGAAGATTATCCTGTGGACTTTTATCGCGGCGCTTTGTATCTCGACGCTCGACGAGGGCGTTCAGATGTTCATGTCGAACCGAGTATTTGATATCAGCGACATCGCGAAGGATGTCTGGGGCGTTCTTGTTGGGTTGGTCGCGATCCAATTTGTCGGCGAGAGCGGGAGCATCGTCCGGCGCGGCTGGAAAGTTAGACAAAAGAGGATTACTGACTATATTAAGCAGCCATTTTCGCTTCTCGTCCTCGAAATAGTATTCGCCTATATCCTGCTGTTTTTCAGTTCGATACTCAGCGATTCGCAGTTTTGGTATCAGGTTATCGCGTTCACGCTCGTCGCGTTCGTGATCGCCTTTGCCATAATTCACCTCTCGCAAAAAAAGCGATTCAAAATAGCGTTTATCGGCGTAGCGGCGATTATCATAATCCTGCAATCCGCCTTTTTCATCAAATATCGCAAGGCGAACATCGTCTATAATTCATACGCCCTGACGGTTTATAAAGGGATACCGATCGTCTATTACGATATCCTCATCCACCCGAACGGCACGTTCCGGCTGGTCGATAAGAAACATGCGTTCAATCAGCGGGATATGCAGTTTTTCTATCACCACGCCGAGGATATCCTGCTCATCGGAAGCGGCTCCGAGGGCAAAGGCGGTAAAGGTTTCCCGGAGGTTCGGGAGACGCAGTTCGTATTCAATCACTTAACGGAACGGGGGCTTCAAATTATAGTTCAACGGACGCCCGAGGCGTGCGTGACTTTCAACAGACTCAAAAACGAAGGGAAGAATGTCCTTTTTGTTCTCCATAACACCTGCTGACCCGAAAAAAGGCGGCAAGCGGGGCAATCGGAAAAGCGAAAGCTCGGTTATCACCTATTCGCTTATCGGGCTATGGGCGCTGCTCATCGCTTTCGGGGCGATTTCCGCGACGAATCCGGCGTGGCTGGCCAAAATTTCCGATCCGGGGAAGGATGTTGAGGCTCGCAGTAAAAAGGACTATGGCGACCTCGCCCTTCGCAAAGGCGATTACCATAAGGCGGTGCTCCAGTATCTTGCGACTTTAGAGATAAAGCCGGATATGGTCGATGCGACGGTGAATCTGGCGATAACTTTCGGCAAGATGGGGATGGTCGATAAGGCGATAGCGGTGTTCGAGGACGCCCTCGCACAGAACCCGGAAAGACCGTCCGTAATATATTATAATCTCGCGGAGGTATGCGAAAAGTCCGGTCGAACGAACGAAGCGATAACCTATTACAATAAATCTGCGGAAAGCGCGCCGTTCGCAATTTACGATTATCGCAAGCTGGGCAAGATATATCTCGAAAGGAGCGATTGGGATTCGGCGATATACGCCTTCCAAAAGGCGCTCGACAACAAGCTCACGATGAAAATATCTTATGAGGGCATGTTGAAACGCGATGTCGATTCCTTCACCGACGACCCCGATATCCGCGATGCGATTCAGGCTACGTTAAACAAAGGAGTGTCGCGTGAGGATCTCGATCGATACGACAACAAGATATTTGTGGAGGTCCTGAAAAGCGAGAAGGACATTTCGAGGTTGCATGATTATATTGGATATGCATACGCGATGAACGGCGACCTTTTATACGCGACTCCGCATTTCAAGATCGCTTTAAATATTTGGCCGGACAACCAGAGTGCGCAGAACAACCTGCGTGCTGCTATGGAACAAGAACGTATGGGAGAGCGCCCGGAAAGCATAGATATAATGTAGGGGAGGGTCTCAGACCTTACCGCGCTCCGGGCCGACGCGGTTGACCCCGCAGATTGAAAATGATAATTCTTACGAGGGCAAAATAAACGATTGCCCGTGATAAAACCTTTTAGAGAGGAGTCGAACGGAAGATGAGAATATCAGGAAAAGGTGTTGTTATGGTGATGTTATTTATGGCTGTCCTTTTTGCCGCGAGCACGGCTTTCGGGATGACGTATTTCCGCATCCTGGTCGATGGCACACTCTCCCACACGCAGGTACAGGGAGAGGCGCAGGCTATCGAGGCCGATTGTGGCACGTCCGGCGCCGTGTTGGTTACGTTCTATTCGGATATCGATTCGAGCGGGACTATCGATCCGGGCGAGAATCCTATATTCCAGATGATGTTCGAGGATAACGCCACCGATTTTCCCGCCGACTCCGATCCGACGGTCGGGATTTTGCATTTCGATTGGCCAATGCATTACCCGCCAGCGCATTATGTATTAGAGGCAATCGACGATGCCGACACGCTCGAGTTTATATACACTGTTCGCGCACCCGATCCGCTAACGAGGTCGGTTTCCGGCACCGTAATCGTAGAGGGTGTTACACCGCCAGACCCGATACTTACTCAGCTTCCGTTTATGGCAGGGACTATGTCTCCGCCGATGCTGATGTATTTTCTGCCTGACGATATGGGAGATTACAGCTTCAATTGGCCGGGCGCCGATGCCACGATAATGGTTATGCCTATGGGTGGGGTAGAAGGCTATGAATTCGTGGACCCGCCGCCGCTTCTGGTCGACGGCCATATAACCGACTTCGACCTTCAGTTCGATAGGCTTGGGCTTTCTTATTTAGATATATTTGTCGATAGCGTGGAGGCCGACACGCAAACACAGGGGCAGCTTCTCGAAATCGAGATGGATTGCGCGCCGGGCGAATCGGTGTTCGTCGAGGTTTATGTCGATCTGAATTCCAATGGAATCCTCGACGACGGCGAACCGAGTTTTCTCGGCGAAAGCTGGACGATTCTCGATAACGGATGGGATGTTTATCCGCTCGATATCGACGATGAATCCGGGATTATCAGGGCAGTTATGCCGAACTTCCCGCCGGGCGATTATGTCTTTTACGCCACCGACGGCTTCGAGGAGATCGAGATTCCGCTGACCGTCGAGGCGCCAAGCCCGCTGACAATGTCTATCTCCGGGACGGTTACGCTGGAGGGGATTACCGCACCGGATTCGCTTCTTGGAGAGATCGTAATGAAGGCGCAGAGCACAACCACGGATGTAATCTACTTCGGGTTATGCGACAACTCGGGCGATTACACATGCAATTGGGCGAGTGGCGCCGATAATGTGAATGTTACGTTCATGACGCCGTATGCGACAGATGCATATACTTTCGAGGCGGAGACGCTGAATATCGACGTCGACGGCATCGAGACCGGCGCCGATTTCGCTATATCGCTTAGTTCGTATATCGATTCGATACTCGTCAATTTCGAGGCCGACTCCGGCGGTTGGGAGATAATGCCGCATGAAATAGAAGCAGCGTATATCGATGCTTCGACGCACGAGGTGTTCGACACGAGGGCCTTTCCCGATTCCGGCGATATCTACCTCCCCGTCCGACCGGATAGCTGCGGCATCGTGTTCAGGGCGGTCGATACGGTGTATTTTTACGACCACAACTTCATCTCGCCGTTCGACACGCTCTGGATATCGGAATCGGCTTACCCATCGGAAGTGGATGTCTATGCCGATCAATGTAATTATCATTTTCTGCTCTATTTCGACGATTTCGAGTTGGATTCGGTGCCGGACGAGGGAATTCGTGTCGAGCTTTATGGCGAAGATTTTCTTGGACACGAGTATTATACCGATTTCCACGTCTTTATCGAGCTATACGATTCTGTGTATCTGGTCGCCAGTGAACGCGAGCTTTGCGATGCCGATTGGACGCTTGTATTTCCGGACACCTTGCCCGGCAATTATCTCCCGGCGGTAAC
>DAOWNU010000394.1 GCA_030642425.1 bacterium
ATATCCACGTGATCCCGCTGGACGGTTTCCGCGTAACCTTTATGGTGGATTACCGCAACCCCGCACTCGGCACGCAATATACGACTTTAGTCGATATCGAGGATGAGTTCGTCGAGGAATTCTCCTCCTCGCGGACTTTTTGTTTTCTCTCCGAGGTGGAAGTTCTTCTAAAAGCCGGATTGATAAAAGGCGGCAATCCCGAAAACGCGCTCGTTATTGTCGATAAGGAATATACACCGGACGATGAAAAAATTCTTCGAGAGAATTTCAACGTTCGTGAAGATGTCAAACTTTTTGATCCCGACAGGCCTCTACTCGCCGAGGTGGATCAGCGTTTTTACAACGAACCGGTCCGCCACAAAGTTCTCGATCTTCTCGGCGACCTGCATCTTCTCGGGTTCCCAATTAAAGGGTTTGTTCTCGCCGCCCGTTCGGGACACGCCGCCAATATCGAGTTGGTCAAGCAGATAAAAAAGCAAAAGGAAAAGGAAGAACTCGCGGGGCAGTTCGGCCCGTCGAAAAAGAAGGCGATACTCGACGCCAGCGGTATTATGAAGATACTCCCTCATCGCTATCCCTTCCTCATGATCGATGAAGTCGTGGATTTCGAGAAGGGCAAATGGGCCAGATCGCGGAAAAACGTTACCGCGAACGAGCCTTTTTTTCAGGGGCATTTCCCGGGCCATCCGGTTATGCCGGGAGTGTTGATAATCGAGGCTTTGGCGCAAACGGGCGGCCTGCTCTTGATGGAATCCTACGACGACCCGGAAAGTCACGTAACCTATTTTCTCTCTGTCGATAAGGTTCGATTCCGCAAACCCGTAACTCCCGGGGACGTCCTGACCCTCAGAGTCGATACGATAAATTCCAAACGTGGGCTGACAAAGTTTTCCGGCAAGGCCTTCGTCCACGACGATATTGTCTGCGAGGGGGAATTCATGGCCGTTGTAATGGAAAAGGATAAATCGGGGAAAAATAATTCGCATTGACGCTTCGGTTCGATTTGTGTATAGTTCGCTTCGATTGTTGGGTTTGAGAATGACTTTACCCCGGTCGCGGCGAGGATTTAACATTTGGATTCATAAATTCTTTCAACGCATTTATGGATTTGATTTTCATTCCATTTGAAATTTAAAATTGGAGAGGTGCCGGAGCGGTTGAACGGGGCGGTCTCGAAAACCGTTGTGCCCATTGGGCACCGAGGGTTCGAATCCCTCCCTCTCCGAATTTTAAAAAAAACTCGATTTTGTATAAATGATTATTTTCGATTGTAATGTAAATCTGGATTCGAACCCCAATCGCCCCCGGCGCTTCCGCTCCGAATCTCCCTCCCTCTCCGAAATTACAACCCGATATTATGAATTGGATTTTTAATATTCCGCCTTCGCGCTTCGTGTGTGAATAATCCGCAATCTACTAAAAATAAGTGATTTTATATCTTAATTGGGGATAACAACTCAAATATTATCCTTTTTTGGGAAATATGACCCTTTCAGCCCGCAACAATATTCGTAACCACTTAATTAGCATGTAGTTATGTGGATGGTATATAATCTGCGGCCAAGCTCGACGGCAAATAATACCTTCTTTTAGGAAGTGAGTAAAAAATGGTTGCGAATAAACTCGATTTGTATTACAAATACATAATATTACCTGAGAAAGGTGATAAATCAGAACAAAGAAATATTGAGTCTGTGGAGACGGAACAAAAATCCGATAACCCGCTCGCCGAATATCAAGGAGGACAAAATGAAGAGCACTAAAATGCTGTTCACAGTTGTGATTCTGACTCTTCTCTCATTCAGTTTATTAGCTGATACCCCGATGGTGATGAACTATCAGGGCAAACTTGTTGACAACACGGGGCAGCCCGAAGAGGACTCTGTCGATCTTAGATTTAACCTGTTCGATGTAGAATTGGGTGGAACTGCGGTCTGGGAGCAGAATTTTCCCGGAGTCGATCCCGATCACGGAATTTTCAGTGTCGAGCTTGATTTCGGCGCAGGCTGGGCGGGAACACACACGATAGAAGATTTCGACGCCGGAAATCTGTGGCTGGAGATAACGGTCGATCCTTCGGGCACATCAGACGTCCTTTCTCCACGCGAGAAGATCACGACTGTCGCACACGCTTTCAATGTCCGCGACGGCGCGATCAAGACGAGCAAACTCGCGGATGGCGGCGTCGAGGATCAAATTCTTCGCTGGAACTCCACCGGCGGAAATTGGGAGCTTATTTCCGCCGCATCTTTCGGCAATGTTGAAAACGGAAGCGCCGACAATCAGACTCTTCGCTGGGACAATACAGCGAGTAAATGGTTAGCGAGCGACGCGCTGACCAACGACGGCACAGACATTACTATGACCGGCGATCTGACGGTCGAAGGGAACGAGATTTTGGGTGCGGCCGGCGGTCCTACATTTTATATTAGGAGCGACGACGGCGCCCGGATTCATATTAACCGGGACGGCGGTTCGGATTACTTTGCGGTGAATTCAGGATCGGGCGCAGGAACAACGGTATTCGAAGTGCGCTCCGGCGGAAACGTTCAGGCCGACGGCAACGCCGAATTCTACGGCGACCTCACGCTGACCGGCGATTCACGCACGTTAGCTACCGGAAATGCTTTCGATATCCGCGGCAACAGCGGTGTCGATATTTATATCGACGCTGAT
>DAOWNU010000106.1 GCA_030642425.1 bacterium
ACCAAGCATTTCTTCGACAATCGCTACGGCACCGGCCAATCGACGCTCGACGGCATTATCCGCGCGACCGATATGCTTATCGCCGGAAAAAAAGTCGTGATCGCCGGCTACGGCTGGTGTGGACGCGGTTTTGCTGTCAGGGCCAAGGGCCACGGCGCGCACATAATCGTCACCGAAGTCGATCCGGTGAAAGCTATCGAGGCCGCGATGGACGGCTTCTCAGTCATGCCGATGGCCGCCGCCGCATCTATCGGCGACCTGTTCTGCACGCTCACCGGCGATATTCACGTTATCCGGCCCGAGCATTTTACCGCCATGAAAGACGGCGCAATCGTGTGCAACAGCGGGCATTTCGATGTCGAACTCGACCTGCCGGGCCTCAAAGAGATCGCGGTCGAGATAAACAGGGATGTGCGAATCGTCACCGACGAATATGTCCTCGAAAATGGGAAGAAAATATACATTCTCGCCGACGGCAGGCTCGTCAACCTCGCCGCGGCGGAGGGCCATCCGGCCGATGTTATGGACATGTCTTTCGCGGTGCAAGCCCTTACGAGCGAGTGGGTTATCAAGCGCGATAAGGCGCTGGAAGTCGCAGTCCACGATGTTCCGGCGGAGATCGACGACTGGGTCAGCAGCTTGAAACTCGAGACGATGGGCATCGAGATCGACACGCTGACGCCCGAGCAGGTGAAATATCTTCAAAGCTGGGAGATGGGAACCTAACGGCGCGGCAAGCGAAGTAGGATATAACGGGGGCGGGCCGGAAGGCCTGCCTCTTTTTTATTCGCCGACACAGTGGAATTTATCGACAACGGTTCCGGTCGGATGCGCCTTGCGAAGTTCGTCTATCGCATTATCCTTCAGCTTCCTATGCTCCGGTGCGAAATTCTTATTGGCGGCATCCACGATATGGACCGCCTCGTAGTCATCGACCTTCGCCTAAAGCTATGCCTCCAGTTCCGGCAGATAGTCGGGCTTGCCCAACTGCGAAACGAGCCACGACAACAGCTTCCGCATGAAACTTTTGTAGTTCTCCCGGCCTAATTGCTGTGGGAACCTGCTCTTTTTCGTCATTATAGCTCTTTTGTTTAATTTTTACACGATAGATAACGTTTTTTCAATACTCGACGGCGTTTTCTACACGCACGGCAACACCTGCTACATTCCCGGGAAGACCTGCTACATTCTTGACAGGACTTTCTACACGCCCGGAACGACCTGCTACATGCGGGAAAAGTCTCCCTACACGCCGGGAAAATCCAGCTACACGCAGGGAAAGTCTTCCTACACGCGCGGAAAGGCCTGCTACATTCTCGACAAGACTTCCTATACGCCCGGAAAGACCTGCTACATTCTTGACAGGACTTCCTACACGCCCGGAACGACCTGCTACATGCGGGAAAAGTCTTCCTACACGACGTGAAAGACCAGCTACACGCGGGAAAAGTCTTCCTACACGACGTGAAAGACCAGCTACACGCGGGAAAAGTCTTCCTACACGACGGGAAAGGCTTCCTACACGTAAAGTTTGACATGCTACACGCAACTTGTCAACCTCTACACGCCGGGAAACGCTTTTTAGACGCACCCCAACGCTTTCTACACGGCTTTTTACGATTATTTGAGCACCCGAATTTTGGGTTAAGAACAATTCGGGTGGATGCCGGAACGCCTAAGCCCTTTAAGGGCTTCATTTTGAAGCGGTTTAAACCTCTTAGACTCTCACCTAATCGGTGAAAGCGATTCTAAATATAAGATCAACATAGGCAGTGCATTATGAAGAATGAAACATCGTTAACGCAAAATCGGAGCAACAGGTTTATCGTTTTTTAAAATATCGCCGCTTGACAAATCGATTTTTTTTGCGATACTATATAGATATGAAAAGGGAAAAACAGATAATCTTCCTTGCGTTGCTTCTCTGGCTCGGATCGGCGTGGGCCTGCACGATTGCCGTTACAGCGCAGTCCGTATATGGGAAACCGATCCTCTGGAAAAACCGCGACGTTCACGGGGTCGATCAGGAGGTCAAATACTCCGATTCCGGGATCTATCCCTATGTGGGCAACGTATATGCCGGTGAAACACACAGGACATGGGCCGGGATAAACTCTGTCGGTTTCGCCGTTGTCAACACGGACACATACAATCAGGGAGCATGGGGATCCAGCGGATTGGACGACGGCCAAATAATGCAATGGGCGCTGGAGAACTGCCTGTCTATCGACGATTTCGAGGCCTATCTCGACAGCACTAATATGCCCGGGCGACGCTCGACACACTGTTACGGCGCTATCGACGCATTCGGCGGAGCGGCCATATTCGAGGCCGGCAGGACTTATTGTGTCCGTTTTAACGCCGACGACGAACCGGGCGGAGTCCTTGTTCGCACCAATTTTGCCGATTCCGGCTCCGATACCATGCCGGGGATCGAGCGACGTATTCGCGCGGAGGAGATAATTTCACTTATTTCTCCCGTCGATCCCTATGCTTTCCTGTTCATTATCGCCAGAGACCTCGCAACCGACTGCCTCGACCCGTATCCGCTACCATTCACGGGAACATACGATACTTTGCCGCCCGGCGTGATCAGCACTTTCTCTACAATAAACCGCTATTATACTTCCAGTTCGAGCGTGATTGTCGGCACGGACAAGACCGGAACTCCCGGAGTTCTGTGGGAATATCTTGGGCAGCCTATCGTAGCGATTCCGGTGCCGATTTGGGTGCAGGTCGGAAATGTCCCTGCGGCGCTCTGTTCCCCTTCCGGCAGCGAGCTTTGCCAGATGGCTAATGAGTTCAAATCTATGGTCTATACTTCCCCGACAACTGTCGATACACACCCGCTCGCCGATATGTTGAATTTCTATTACGAAACGGAAAACGATATTTATCATGATGTTTTAGAGTTGTATCTCGATGGTCCAATGGCTTTTATAGACACGCTCGCCCTTGCCGATCTCGAGCGAAGCATTGTGAACAGGGCGCTTTCGAGATATTATGAATTGCGCGAGATGTTCGTCCGCGAATGGGGAAATTCGCTTCCAACCGGCGCGGACCTTTCAATGTATCCGAATCCATTCAACAGCCGCGGCAATATAGACATATTTTTGCCGATCTCTTCGATAGTTAGAGTCGATCTTTACGATATTTCGGGCAGATTGGCCTGCACTCCGCTGACGGAAACCCTTATTGCGTCGGGGAAAACTTCGATCCCGCTCGGGACGGCGGCTTTACGCAGCGGCGTGTATTTTGCAATCCTCAGTATCGAGGGCCGATTAGCCGCCTCGGAAAAAGTAGTTGTCATCAAGTAAATTCCTTTTTTCTAAATGAGTTTCCCCGAAAATATTGCAAGTTTTTTTCTCCCTGCGATGCTCAAGCCCTTTAAAGGGCTCCCGGGGGAAAGTGGTTTAAACCACTTACACATCCTCGTTGGTCGGTAATTTGAAAGAAAAATGATCGCTCGAAAGATACGCATAAAAGGAATTGTTCAGGGGGTTGGTTTCAGGCCCTTTATTCACCGGCTTGCGGCGGAGTTTGATATTGCGGGTTTTGTGCTCAACGACACGGAAGGCGTTCTGATTCACGCGGAAGGGGAGCCGGAGAATGTCGGGAGATTTGTCGATGCGATCCCGGAAATGGCGCCGAAGCCCGCGCATATTGCGAAGATCGCTTCGGAACCGGTATCGATTTTGGGCCGCGCGGATTTCCGAATAATCCCCAGCGAACATCGAGAGGGCGAGGTTACCGCGATCTCTCCCGATCTCGCCACCTGCGAAGATTGCCGGGCGGAGCTTTTCGATCCCGGCGACCGAAGATACGGCTATCCATTTATAAATTGCACACATTGCGGCCCGAGATACAGCATAATCGAAAATCTGCCCTACGACCGTCCGGCTACGAGCATGTCCCCTTTTGCGATGTGCCAGAACTGCCTCGCCGAATACCGCGACGTTCAGAACAGGCGATTCCACGCGCAGCCTAACGCCTGCCGGGAATGCGGCCCGAAATACGATCTTTTTGACCTTGCCGGTCTTTCGGTCCGATGCGACGATCCAATCGTCTTCGCCTGCGAGATGCTCCGCGATGGGAAAATTATCGCGGTCAAGGGAATTGGCGGTTTTCACCTTATTGCCGACGCCGCGAACGGGGAGGTTGTCGGGAAACTCCGCGAGCGCAAAGAACGTCCCGCCAAGCCGTTTGCGCTGATGGTTAGAGATATCGAAACGGTCCGGAAGCTATGCGAAGTTTCCGACAGGGAGGCCGCGATTCTCAGCTCGCCGGCCGCGCCGATATTGCTGCTAAAAATAAAAAAATCTCCCGCGCTCGAACTGCCCGATAATATCGCGCCCGGGCTGGACAGACTGGGGATATTTTTGCCTTACGCCCCGATTCATCATCTGATATTCGCCCTTTCCGGAATCGAAATCCTGATCGCCACCAGCGGCAACAAGCGCGACGAGCCGGTTTCCTGCCAAAACGACGAGGCCCTCCGCGATTTGAAGGACATCGCCGACGCATTCCTCGTCCACAACCGCGAGATCGTTGGCCGGACAGACGACTCGGTGGGCTTCGTGTTCGATAATGAGTTGACAATTGTCCGCCGAAGCAGAGGATATGTTCCAAGGCCGGTTGAAATGCCCATTTCCGGGGCCTCGATCCTCGCGGTGGGGGCCGATCTCAAAGGCACATTCGCCATGACACGCGGCAGCGAGGCCTTCCTCTCGCCCTATCTCGGCGATCTGACCGGCGAAAAATCGCTCGAACTTTTCGACGAAGTCCTCTCGCGCTATCTGAAATGGCTCAATATTGCCCCGGAAGCGATAGTTTGCGATCTGCACCCGGACTACGCGAGCACGATTCTCGCTGAAAGGCTGGCCGCGGAATGGGGCGTGCCGCTATTTCGATTGCAGCATCACGCCGCCCACGGTATCTCTGTGATTGCGGAGCATAAACTGCCGGACAAGCCCGCGCTAACTGTCGCTCTGGACGGCTACGGCTACAGCTCCGACGGCACAATCTGGGGCGGCGAGTTCCTTTCGGTCCGCCACGGCGGGTTTGAAAGGCTGGCGCATATTCGGCACGTGCCACAGCCGGGGGGCGACCGGGCCGCGGTGGATACGCGCAGAATGGCCCTTTCGTGGGCGTTCGAGGCGCTTGGCGAAAAAGTAATCGAACGGATTCCCGATCTTTTGGACGACCTATCCGATCTCGCGGGGCCGTTGCTCTCGATGATCCGGTGCCGCCGACCGCCGCTGACCTCCAGCGCGGGCCGCCTTTTCGACTCGGTGGCCTGCCTGACAGGGGTTTGCTCCAGAAATACGTTCGAGGGCGAATGTCCGCAGAGGCTCACCGCCGCGGCGGATATGTTCGAAATGGGGCATTATGAGTTCGCGACAACCGACTCCATTCTCGATCCGTCCCCCGCGATCCGAAGAATTATCGAGGATTGCTCGGCCGGAATCGATAAGGGAATCATTGCGGCGCGATTTCATCGAGGGTTCGCGAGGGGCATCGTCGATATGGCGCACAAACTGGCCGGAGACAATGGGATAGGCGATGTGCTCCTCTCCGGCGGGGTTTTCCAGAATCCGATTTTGTTAGAATTGGTTGTGAAAGGCCTTCGCGGTCGCGGTTTGAGGCCGTATTGGAACCGCATCGTTCCCGCCGGCGACGCCGGTATTGCGCTCGGTCAGGCGCTATTCGGAAAAAAAAGATTCAATTCAAAATGATCAATTAGCAATGCAAAATTGGTCGGCAATGCCGACTGATGAAATTGCCCAAAACCGCTGGGATCGACCGGTGCGAGGCAAGGCGGTTTTGGGAATATAGTAAGCCCCTTAAGGAAGGGGGCGGCAAATAATTCCGCAACCACCGTGCTTAACCGCTGGCACGCCTCCCGCTACGTGCGATTTGTGAAGATTGTTACATTATTCTCGCACACGACAGCCGCGCCAGCGGTCGGAAATGTCCTGTGAATTTATCCCCCCTGTCCTTCGGACATTCCTTTTACCCCATATAATAGGTCGAGCGTCTCGCCCAAAAAAAAATTCGTTTCGACTCCGCTCAACGACCGACATTCCGTTCCCTGCTTGCCCTGAGCCTGTCGAAGAGAGCGGAGCCGAAGGGAGCATGTCGGGGGATAACCCTATTCCACCATTACTTTCCTTACATATTGAGATTGGACTAACGTCTCAGTTTCCGGTTTTCTCTCTTTTCCAGGCGGTAATAACCTCTCCCGCTTTATCGGAAACCCTGTCCTTTCCCCTTTTGAAAAAACCGCTAAGACCTCGTAGGACATCGCCGCTTCGCCATTCGGAGCGGAAGAGCTTAACCGCCCGAATCAGTTCGCGGTCGGCGGGGAAATAGCCGAGGGCCTCTATAAGTGCAAGGGTGAATTCCTCGCCGCCGAATTTGTTCAAAGCAACGGTATAAAAAGACCATGTGTCCAATGTGTCGAGAAGAAAGCGGCGGGCCTCTTCGCCGCCGATTCTCCCTATCATCCGAAGAATAATTATCCACTTGTCCTTGCGAACGTGGAATGAATCTATCAAGATCGGGACGGCCGATTTCGGGTCCATTCTGCCGAGCGCCCGGAGCAGGTTGTCCTGCCAGTTATCGTGCGTGTAAAGATATTTCAAAAGAAAAGAGGCGGCCTCCTGCGAATCGATCCTCGATATGGTGTCCAGAGTCGCTTTCCGAAC
>DAOWNU010000049.1 GCA_030642425.1 bacterium
CTGCCAGCCAATAATTATTTATTTGCACGACGATCTCGGTATCGACGAATCATCTATCGTGCTCACGGTCGATGGAGCGCCGGTCTATATTACAGATTCGCGGCTGACCTATGCTGCCGACACGCTCCGGTATCTGCCCACATATCCGTGCTGGCCCGAACTCATTCACACTTTCTCGCTTACCGCCGATAATACAATCGGTGTGCCGCTACCCGCGCCAATCACCGGCAGTTTCCTGATCGATCTTTCGCCGCCTTATTTCACCAATATTGCCCCTCCGCCGGGAAGCTATGTCGGCGCGTCGCCGACCGTCTCGATAGACGTCCACGACGACGGGATCGGGATCGTTTCGGGCGACGTTTATATCGAAATCGACGGAACGCCCTATCTTCCGGGCGCTGCCGGAATTACCTGGGACGGCACCACATTCACCGCGGACCTCGCGGCTCTCGGCCTTTCCTATTCGGACGGCGATCATATCCAATTCTGCCTGAGGGGCGCGCACGACGACCCCGATTACTGCGACCCAAACGCGGCGGACACTTGCTGGGAGTTGATTGTTAATCTGGCCGCGCCAATTGCAGTCGTTATCCTGCCCGACCCGGGAACTATCAGCGCCTGCACTCATCAGGGAGTAACGTGGCAGGTCGAGGCCAGCAACGGGATTGATCCCGCCACCGGCGAGGTTTCCGACGGCGTTTCGACATGGACAACTTCTGACCCGGAGCTTACTTACACTCCGCTCACAATAACATCCGGTCTATACGAGTTCATTCCAAGCGTGCCTTGGGGCATCTACGATTTTCTTAATATCTGTATCTACGGCGTCGAGGATTCGATGGGCCACGTTATGCCGGACACCGTTTGCGCCAATTTCAGGATGGATCTGGTTCCGCCGGAGCTTTACGGTCTTACACCGCTTCCCGGCACCGAGACCCCCTCGACTTCGCCATCGATCTATTTCTGCTTACGCGATACTGTGGCGGAGATTAACGGCGATTCGGTAACACTGATTGTCGATGGCGTGCCCTATACCTTCGGCAGCGGCTGGATTACGGACGATACATGTCTGACCTGGGATGCGGTGGATTTCGGCGTATCGTTCACCGAGGGCGAGATAATCACAATCTGCCTCGAAGCGACCGATCACCCCGATACTTGTCAGGCCAATCATCTGGACACATGCTGGACCCTTATTATGCCCCCGCCGCACGTCTATGCCCACGCCGGAGTCGATATTACTCTCTGTCCCGGCGATTCTATCCGGCTCGGCTGCGATCCGAGCGCATACGAGGGCATTCCGCCTTATACTTACGGGTGGACGGAGATAGGCGGCCCGTGGACGAGCGGCCTCCCGAATCCCTATGCTCATCCTTTAACGACGACAAGCTATATCCTCCATGTTACCGACGCCGCGGGCGTTCCGACCGAGGATTACGACACTATTACTATCACGGTCGATTTTATCCCGGTCGCGCCGCCGACACTTATCTCACCGGCCGGCGGGTCGATACTGCCGCCTTCGCCCGCGACAATCGATCTTATCTGGAACGTGCCCGCCGGAAGCGGCTCGATACTCTACGACGTTCTTATCGACGGCGCCCCGGTGGCCTCGACTATCTCCGAAACGACCTATGCCGTCGATTTCCCCTGCGGAGAATCGCACACCTGGACCGTTATCGCAAAGAACAATTGCACCAGCGAGTATTTCTTCTGCGAAACGGACACGCTCGGAGACTCGACCTATATCTATTTCGGCGTTGCGGACACACATTACGCGGTCAGCGGCGACTCGGGACGCGCGTTCAGCACATATCCCTGCGGCGGCCCCGTTCCCTCAATAATCAGGCCCTTCGACGGCGCGTTCAGCGCGTGCGATCCGGAGAGCATTATCATCCATATCGACGACACTTCGGGAATTGTGGAAAGCACTATCGTGCTGGAGGTCGATGGGACAACCTACACAACGTCCGACGCCGCGCTCACATTCTTCGCCCCGAACGAACTTGTTTTCGCGGCGGGCGCCGGTTTCTGGTCCGATGGCGATATTGTAACTGTAACGCTCCACCACGCGGAGAATGCCTATGGTGTCGATATCGCGGCTCCGCTGACCTTCAGCTTCACTATCGACTATTCCCCGCCGACCTTTTCCGCATTCTTGCCGCCTTCCGCCGGTTATGCTCCGGGCTTTATAACAATCGTGGGTTTCCACACGGAGGACGCCCTGAGCGGGGTCGATTCCACGACTGTCTGTATCACTGTCGACGGGCCGGGCTATTATGATACCTATTGTGTCGGCAATCCCTGTGTTACATGGGACGACGCGGCGGGCGATTTCGAGCTCGACCTTGCCTGCGCGGGTTACGATTTCGACCGTGGCGATACTATTATTCTGTGCGCTATCGCGGGCGATTCGCCGGACTACTGCGATGCCAATATCGACACCTCCTGCTGGACGATATATATCATCGACTGCGACCTGATTGTTACGATCGATATGCCGGACACGATAATATGCGGTGAGGATTCGCTATTCTTCACTATGCCAGTCAGCGTGATCGGCGGGACTCTACCCTACGAATACTGTTGGTGCCGGCCCCACGGCGCGTTTTCCGATTCGACTATTCTGAACCCCGATATCCTGATCCACGGACCGGGAGCAGATTACCTTGTTATCATGGTCACCGATTCGAGCGGCTGTATCGCCATCGACAGCGTGTTCGTCGGCATCAGCAATCCCATCGCGCACGCAGGCGGCGATATAACTATCTGCCCCGGTGGAACCGGCAATGTCGGCTGCGATCCGATAGTCTCCGGTTCGGTCGTTCCGCCGCTGGATACGACATGGTTAGACCTCGACGGCACAGTTATTCATACCGGCGGTAGCTTCCCGGTCACCCCTGATTCATCTATTTACTATATCCTCGAGATAATCGACGCCATTGGCTGCGCCGACTACGACACGATGTGGGTCGATTACGATCACGAGACCCCCGGGCCGTTCAGTTGGATTATCCCCGATTCCGCAGATACCGTTCCGGTCGGCACTGTCGAGCTTTGCTGGGAAATGCCTTCCGGCACGATGCCTATTTATTTCGACGTCCTCGTCGATGGTGCTGTCGTGACGACTGGAATTACCGACACGTGCTTTACTGTCGGACCGTTCCCCTGCGGCGAGACGCATTGGTGGTTTATCGAATCCTATAACTATTGCTGGCCTGTAGCTTGTGACGGTTTCTCGGATACAGCAGGCGTGGTCGTCGCCGGAAGCACCTTCGCGGGCGGTTTCGATCCGCCGTTCCATACGGAACCGTGCCCCACCGGCACTCCGATATTGATCACACCTTACGACGGCGCGTGCCTATCCTGCGACGATCAGGAGATTGTAATCCGAATTCAGCAGCCGGACAGCGGATTGGCTATCGTTGAAAGCTCGATAATCCTCGAGGTCGAGGGCACGGATTACACTGTCGATGGAATCACCTTGATTTGGGTCGATCCCGACCTGACATTCATCCCGCCCGCGCTCTGGACCGACGGACAGGAGGTTAATTTCTGCCTGACTCAGGCTTTCGATGAGGACTCGAACACCGTCAACGACCTGCCATTCTGCAAAAACTTCTATGTTGACTTAAGCCCGCCGGTGCCGACAGTTGTCTCGCCGCCATTGGTCGATCAGACATCGTCGCCATCGACCTTTGAGTTTGAGATAACCGATGCCGGCTGCGGCGGAGTCGATGTTTTGAGCATTATCGCCATGATCGGCACCGCGCCCGGGCCGTTCACGCCATATTCGGTTGACGGCACGATTCTCTCGTGGATCGATCCTACGCTAACCTTCGATGCTGTGGCTGCGGGCGAAAGCTGGTCTCCCGGCGATTCCATCGTGTTCGAAATCGTTGCCAACGACGGCGTGGATACGATATTCTGCCCGGCGAACATCGACACGACACATTTCGCGTGGTTCGTCCGCGATCCGAACGCTCCGGTGCCGGACATTGTTCGCCCCGATAGCGGCGAATATACGGCCTGCGACCCGGACAGCATCGTTATACAAATCGACGATCCCGACGGCGTGGCCGCACCGACAACATAACAAACTGTCAACGGTGTCAACTACTCCACCGACGACGACGAATTAAGCTGGGACGCGCCATATCTCGTTCTCCATCCAATACCCTCGTGGCCGAACAACACTGTTGTCACGGCAAGTCTCGTCCACGTCGCGGATATTTTCGGCAACGATATTTCAGCTTCGGTCGATTGGTCGTTCACTGTCGATCTCTCCGCGCCGGTGGCGGATATGACTATCCCGGTGCCGAGCGGCATGACACGCAACGCCGAGCAGGACATCACTATCGAAGTCGATGAAACCTTGTCTGGCGTGGATTCGGGGCTGCTCGAATTAACTATCAACGGCGTGGTTTTCGACGAGACGGAGTTCAACTGGTCGCCCGACGGCCTCGGCGGCGGGATAATCGTGTTCCGTCCCGAAGAAAACGGCATGACATTCGTTGCCGGCGACACCGTGGACGTCCACATCGAGGTTTTCGACTCACCCGATTGGTGCGCGCCGAATTTCGCCCAATTCGACTGGATATTCTACATGGAGCCGGAGGTTACGTGCATGGTTCTGCCGAATCCATTCACTCCCGACGGCAACGACATCAACGATATAGCGATGTTCACTTACCCGAACATGATGAGCGAAACGGCGACGATTATCGTATTCGACATGGACAATGTCGAGGTTTGGCGGAGCGACGCGCCGGTGCAGCTGCGTTTCGACGAGGCGGTTGGCCGCCTTTGGAACGGCGCCGACACGAACGGCCAGCCGGTCGAACCGGGCCTTTATCTTTATCTAATAATCGTTCAGGACGAGATTATCTGCAACGGGACTATGGTTCTGCTTCGGTAGGACGCGGTCGGCGGAAAATTAGTTTCAATAAGGCGGGTTATTGCCACCCGCCTTTTTGTTTTTGTTCGACCATAAAGGTTTGCTGCGCGACTACTTTTTTTATTCTCCGGGGTGAATTGGTCGAAATCTGTTGTTCGCGTTCGTTTCTCGCCGGTTTTTTATGATAAATCCACGGTCGTTTGCCCCATCGACGCGGTCGTTTGTTCCATTAAAGGCTGCAAAATCATTTCCGACTGCATCTTTACGACAGTTGAGTGCGTAGATACGACTATCCGATGCAACGATACGACAGAGGAGTGAGTTAATACGACTATCCGATGCAGTGATACGACAGAGGAGTGCGTCAATAAGATTATCTGGTGCATCTTTACAACAGAGGAGTGAGTAGATACGACTATCTGGTGCAGTTTTACGACAAAAGGACGCGTAAATACGATAAAAGAGCGCGTCGATGAGGCTCCCGACCGCGATTTTGCGATTGCCGATTTCGCCAATGCCTTTCGATAGGTCGAGCGTCTCGCTCGACGATTACAATCACGTAAGGAGGGCCTATGTGTCCTCCTCCATTCGGGAGCACACACAGGTTCTCCCCTACGAATTTATTATAAATTTCCCTTTTTCCGGTGCAGGGCCGGGACCTTTTGCCTTTTACCTATTACATTTTACCTTCTTCCCTCCTCATCGATAAAAAACACTTGCCTCTTCGAACTATTTGGGATATATTTCCTTCCGAGGAGAGAACTATGAACGATGCCGAAAAAATCCTGAAGACCGAAGCGAAACCGATAAACGAATGGCTCGATAGGCTGTTGCCGGGTGAAGACACGCCGCCGAAGCAGCTGCACAAGGCCATGCGGTATTCCGTTTTTGCCGGGGGGAAACGGCTCCGGCCCGCGCTAGCCATTCTCGCATACCGCTGGGCCGGCGGAAAAAAAGAGGCGATTTACCCGCCCGCGTGCGCGCTGGAGCTGATCCACACATACAGCCTGATCCACGACGATCTTCCGAGCATGGACAACGACGAACTTCGCCGTGGAAAGCCCACAAGCCACGTGGTTTTTGGCGAGGCGATGGCGATTCTCGCGGGGGACGCTCTTCACGCGCTGGCTTTCGAGCTTCTGGCGATGGGCGGCAAGATCGGAATAATCTCGGATGTCGCGAGGGCGATAGGCACCGGCGGACTGGTGGGGGGGCAGGTTTTTGATATGGAGGCCGAGGGGATCGCGCCCACTCCGGAGATTGTCGAGCGGATACATCTCGGCAAAACCGCCGCGCTATTGACTGTGAGCCTGCGGGTCGGCGCGTCGATGGCCGACGCCAACGCGGACGAGCTCGAGGCGATCACGCTCTACGGACTTAAAATGGGGCTTGCTTTCCAGATAATCGACGACATTCTGGATATCACCGCGGATGAATCGAGGCTGGGCAAGCCGATAGGGTCGGACGAGGAGCGAAACAAGGCGACCTATCCCGCCGTTTTCGGTGTCGAAAAAAGCCGCACGATGGCGGAAGAACTGCTCGCGGGCGCCAAATCGGCATTACCGGAGGGCAAAGACAATTCGGCCTTTATTTCAATGGCCGATTTCATTTTCAAAAGGGCTTATTGAGGAAGGTAGTAGGTAAAAGGTAATAGGTAAAAGGCATTTGACATTTGAGCTTTGGATTTGATTTGACATTTGAGTTTTGACATTAGGATTTTTATTGTTTAATTGAAATGGATTTACTATTATTTACGCTTTTTTACAAAATCAGCAATCTATAATTTCGTTTTATGTTAAGGCATCTCAAAATAAAAAATCTCGCGGTTATCGAGTCGGCGGAAATAGCGCTCGGAGACGGTTTCTCCGTTCTCACCGGTGAAACGGGCGCCGGAAAATCCCTTATTGTCGGCGCGATAGAGCTGCTTCTCGGCGGGCGGGCCGATACTGGCCGTGTGCGCACCGGAGAGAAGTCCGCCCATATCGAGGGCGTATTCGAAAACAACGGCAACAGGATAACTATCCGGCGAAACATATCCGCAGGGGGAAGAAGCCGCGCCTGGGTGGACGGTTCCCCCGTGGCATTGGGCGAGCTTCGCAGGCAAACTATCGACCTGGCCGATCTTCTCGGCCAGCACGAACATCAGATATTGCTCGATCCCCTATCGCACGTCTTTTTTCTGGACAGCTACGCCGGTATCTCCGGCCAAACGAGGACTTATACCCGGCTATTCACAGAATATGAAAAGTTGCTTTCGGCTCTGGATAAGATCGCCAGGAAAATAGTCTCTGCCGAAGAGAGAACGAGGCTCCGAGAATTCGAGTTAGAGGAGCTTGAAAAGGCCGAACTCGATCCCGATGAATGGGGAGAGTTGAACGATTATCTCATAAGGATTGCGGCCTCCGAAAAGATACTGGAGGCGGCCTCGGTTGCCGCGGAGGGGCTTTTAGAGGGTGAACACAATGCCGCCTCGTCTCTTACGATAGCCGAAAGGGCGATCTCGGATATACGCGATATTGTCCCCGAATGCGCGCGCGTGATCGAGCTTCTGGAAACGGCTCAAGCGGCGGTCGAGGAGGCCTCGCGCGAGGTTTTGAACATAGCCCAATCGGTCGAAGTGGACCCGGGAAAAGCGGATGAACTCCGGCAGCGGCAGATGTTTGTCCAGAGGCTTTGCAGGAAATACGATAAGAATCTGCCGGAGCTTATCGAGCATCGGGAAGGATTGAAAAGGGGCACGGAGAATCTCGACAAACTGCGAACCGAACGCGCCGAGCTTGAAACAAGAATTTCTAACATGAGAGAAGACCTCGTGTCCCGCGCGCTGGAACTGACATCTCTCCGCGAAAAAGCGACGCCCAAACTGTGCAGCGAAATCGCGGACAGACTGGCCCCCCTCGGGATGGACAATGTCATTTTTCAGGTTCGATTCACTCGAAATCCCGCAGCCGAAGGCCCGGTCGAGATACGCGGCGACAAATATGAGCTGCTCCCAACCGGCGCGGAGTCGGCGGAATTCCATATCTCGCCCAATCCCGGCGAGGAACTGCGGCCACTCGCGGAAATTGTGAGCGGCGGGGAACTGTCGCGGATAATGCTCGCTCTCAAAACACTGACATCCGAGGACGAATCCTCCGACCTGCTCGTTTTCGACGAGGTGGACACGGGAATAGGCGGCGATATCGGCCATGCGGTCGGGGAAGCGCTCACGGAGCTTGCGAAAAGAAAACAGCTTCTCGTAATAACCCATCTCCCGCAGATCGCCCGGCGCGCGGGAAACCATTATGTGATAAAAAAATACGAAGAGGACGACCGAACCAAAGTTACTCTCAAAAAAATAACCGGCGACGAATTGGAAAGCGAATTAACCCGCATGCACGGCGGTGAAAAGGAGCTATCTCTTTTAACATGAGCACTAAACCGGCAAAAAAAGAATATCTCGACAAAAAATACCATTCGAGGGACGAAAAGGGGGTCTATGTTGACCGCGTGTTCACTCTGCCGAACGTCCTAACGCTGTCGAGACTGATTGCGCTTCCCCTGCTCCTGTGGTATGTGCACAAAATCGACGTTCACGGCCCCATACCCATTTTCATAGTAGGCGGGTATATGTTCCTTTCGGACGCTCTGGACGGGGCGTTGGCAAAAGCTCTCGGGCAGATATCCCTTATCGGCGCGATATTGGACCCCGTGGTGGACAAACTTATTATAAATGCTTTGGCGATCTTCTTCGCCTTCAAGGGCTGGATACCAATCTGGGCGGCATCCGTAATTCTTTTGCGGGACCTGGCTCTCCTTATTTTCGGCCTTCGAATATTCGTGAACTACGGCACACTCGTAACCCCTGTCGCAGTGGGCAGAATAACGCCGCTGGCATGGGGCGTAGTTTTCGTAACGGCCCTTTTCGGTTTTCATACTCTTAAATGGATATTTATTCCTGTAGCAATTGTTTTGACACTGACCTCCGCATTCGTATATTACAGTCGGTATAAGGACCTGTTGAAGCAGAAAGAACGGAGCGAATAATATGCGCCAGTTCGCCGTGATCGGCCTTGGGAATTTCGGCTCTGCCGTGGCAAAAGAGCTTTCCGATAAGGGCCTGCCCGTTGTCGCGGTCGATCTCGACCCGGACAAAGTCGAAAGGCTTCGTGGAATTGTAACCCACGCCGTTGTCGGCGACGCCACCGATAAATCGTTCATGGGGAGCAGCGGAGTCGGCGAAGTCGAAGTCGCGGTTGTCGCTCTCGGCGACGATATCGAGGCCAGCGTGCTCGTTACTCTCAATCTCGCCGAAAGCGGGGTCGGGAAGATCGTTGTCAAGGGCGTGTCCACAGAACATGGCC
>DAOWNU010000436.1 GCA_030642425.1 bacterium
ACCGGCAGGGACGGCATCCACGGCGCGACCTTCGCCAGTGTCGAGCTTTCCGATGAATCCGCCGAAGACCGCTCCAGCGTGCAGATAGGCGACCCGTTTCTGGAAAAACTTCTGATGGAGGCCACGCTCGAGATAATCGAAAAGGGGGTTGCTGTGGGCATTCAGGACATGGGCGCGGCGGGTATCTGTTGCAGCAGTTCCGAGACCGCGGCTGCGGGCGGTGTCGGGATCGAGCTAAACCTCGATTCTGTTCCGCTGCGGGACGACGGCATGATCCCCTACGAGACCCTTCTTTCGGAAAGCCAGGAGCGGATGCTGATAATCGGTGTCGCCGGAAAAGAGGGCGAAATTCTAAAAATCGCCGACAAATGGGAGCTGCATATCGAGCGAATAGGTGAGGTTATCGAGGGGGATAGATTCGTCTGCAGACACAAAGGGCGGGTCGTTTGCGATATTCCCGCTTCCTCTCTGGTTCTCGGCGGCGGCGCGCCGGTATATGACAGGCCTTATAGCAAACCGGAATATATCGAGAGGCTCGGCGATTGGTCGGCGGAAGAGTTGAACCTTGCCGGTCGAGATGCCGAAGAGCTTATCCAAAAGTTGCTTGCGATGCCGACTATCGCCTCGAAACGCTGGGTTTTCGAGCAATACGATCATCAGGTTGGGATCGATACGGTTGTCAAGCCGGGCGCGGACGCCGCGGTTATGCGCGTGAAGGGCACGGACAGCTTTATTGCGATAAGCACCGATTGCAACGGCCGCTATTGCTATCTCGACCCGTTCACGGGCGCGGTTCAGGCCGTGGCCGAGTCCGCGCGGAACGTTATCGCCGCCGGTGCGGAGCCTATCGGGATCACCAATTGCCTGAATTTCGCCAACCCGGAGCGGCCGGAACGCTTTTGGCCCTTTGTCGAGTCTGTTCGCGGTATCGGCGAGGCATGCAGGGCATACAATATCCCGGTCACGGGCGGCAATGTCAGCTTTTACAACGAATCCCCCGGCGGCCCGATCTTTCCGACGCCGGTTATCGGGATGCTCGGCAAGATAAAGGGAGAAAAACGCATTATTCGCCCCGGATTTGTCCGCGATTGCGCGATATTTCTTATCGGCCAAACAGACGAGGGCGAATTTGGTGGAAGCGCGCTGCAAAAGCTTCTCTTGGGCGAAATCCCGATGGGCAAACCGCCCGATGTTCTTATGGAGAACGAGCTTTGTGCGTTTAACTTAATAAAAGATGCCAACGAAAGTGGGATAATATCTTTTGCCCACGATCTTTCGGAGGGCGGACTTGCTGTCGCGCTGGCCGAATCGGCTATCTTTGGAAAAATCGGCGCGGAAATAGTTTTTCCGAAAAGTGATAATTCTATCAAATTCCTTTTCAGCGAATCACAGAGCCGCTATTTAATTGGTATCGAAGAAGATAATGTAGATGACTTCGAATTATCCGCGAGAAAACACCGCGTTCCATATTGCAACATCGGCAGAACGGGCGGCGATACGCTAACTATAAACAAAATATGCGAACTGCAAGTATCCGACCTTAAACAAATATATTATAACACGATACCCGATTTAATGAAGGGGGAAATGTGACTATAAAACGAGTTTTTCTTTTTCTTCTTTTTCTCATTATAATGCTGACGGCGTTTCCGCTGCTCGCGGATTCTCCGCTCATTTATATCGGCAGCGAACTGTGGGCGAATTTCGAGGCTATCGCTGTCGAGGGCGATTATCTATATGCCGGTTTCCCTTACGGCGTGGGCGTATTCGACATCTCTGATTCGCTCGATTGTTTCTTGGCCGGGATTTATTACCTCGGCGAGAATGTGAGCGAGATCGCAATTCAGGGCAATAAACTGTATGCCGCTGCGGGCAATAATGGGCTTGCTATCTACGACAAAACCGACCCGGAAAACCTGATACTCGAGGGCGAATTGAACCTCATGGACGAGGTGATAACTGTCGATGTTCAGGGCGATTACGCGTATCTCGGCGGGCGTATTTCCGGATTGCACGTTGTCGATGTCAGCTCGCCTTCCACGCCCGGGCGCGTGGGCTTTTTAACGGTCACCGGCGGCGTGAACGATATCATTGCCGACGGCGACTTCTGCTATATCTTGCGCGGTCTCGGCGGCCTGAGCGTTGTCGAAATAACCGACCCTTTCACGCCGGCTTTCAGGGGAAGCTATTCCTCTTCGACCTTCCTCAGAGAAGGGGTC
>DAOWNU010000147.1 GCA_030642425.1 bacterium
AGTCTTCGATATTCTTCCTGACCTTCTCGACAACTTTGAGGCCGTCGGCCAAATCGGTCTCCGGCAAAATAAGAAGAAACTCTTCACCGCCCCACCTGCCGACATGGTCTTGCTCACGTATCGAAGTTTTCAGGACATTCGCGAACGCTTCGAGAACAGAATCGCCGCAATCGTGTCCATGTTCGTCGTTAAAGAGCTTAAAACCGTCTATATCGGCTATAGATAACACGAATGGTTTCCCATTTCGAGCGAATCTATTTATTTCGGATTTAATCTTTTCCCATAATCCCTGACGATTCATTAATTTTGTCAATAAATCGGTAACCGAAGCCTTTCTCCATATTTGGATTTCCTGTTCCTTTTTCTCCATTTCGTATTTTGTTTGCATCTCGGCAATTTGCTTGCTCTTCTCCTCGTTGAAGAGCTTATCGTTTGTCTCCTTGTGCAATTTGTAATATTCGAGCGCTTTTTTATACTTTCTCGATTTTTCATAGATTTCTGATAGGAAAAGACATGCATACATTTCCAGGTCCAATGCACCTATCCCCTTTGCCAAATTCAAACCTTCTGTTAAATAATTCAGGGCTTTTTGAATTTCTTTGATTTTGGTATTAAGCATTCCGATATTTAATTGGCTTGTAGCAATTCCTTTCTTATCGCCCAATTCTTCATATATTCCCATTGATTTGTGATAGTATTCCAGCGCCTGCGGATAATCGCCCCGGTCGCCATAAAAAACTCCGATGTTATTAAAGCATCCGGATATCCCTCTCTTATTGCCCAGTTCTTCGAATTTTTTTAATGATTTATGATAGTATTCCAGTGCCTGCGGATCGCGTTGGCTCCAATGAACAATTCCTATATTATTCAGGCATGTGGAAATACCGCTGTTGTCGCCTAATTCTTCGTCTATTTCCAATGACTTGTGGTGAAATTCCAACGCCTGCGGATAATTGCCCTGCAATTTATGAACAGTTCCAATATTTTTCAGGCAACCGGAAATCCCATGCTTATCGCCCATTTCTTCAAACATTTCCAGAGATTTTTGATAGTATTCCATCGCCTTCGCATGATCGCCCTGTTCATGATAAACAATCCCGATCTTAAGCAAGCAATTGGTAATTCCAATTTTATAACCAATCGCCCTGCCAATCTCCAATCCTTCCTCGGCGTATTTCTTTGCCTTTTCGGGGTTGGAATATAATAACTCCGTAGAGAGATTGCCTAATATGTCCACCTTCTCGGTGTCCTCTCTCGCTGCTTCGAGTTGCTTCAGAAGCTCGTCTATTTTGTTTTTAGGAGATTTTTTTTCCATTTTTTTCTCCATCGTGTAAAATCAATAAATATGTTTAACTCGTTATGTATCTGAGATTTGCAACTGGCAAAGTAGTTCTTGCAATTGGCAAAGTAGTTTTTGCAAGTGAGATAGTAGTTCTTGCAACTGGCAAAGTAGTTTGTGCAAACAGAAAAGTAGTTTTTGCAACTGGCAAAGTAGTTTGTGCAACTGGCAAAGTAGTTTGTGCAAACAGCAAAGTAGTTTGTGCAAACAACAAAGTAGTCTCTGCAACTGGCAAAGTAGTTTGTGCAAACAGCAAAGTAGTCTCTGCAACTGGCAAAGTAGTTCTTGCAATTGGCAAAGTAGTCCTTGAAATCGAGAAATGGCCCTCATTTTCTATCGCTGCGATGCCCTGCGTCGCCCTTTCTCGTGGACACGAGTTATAGAACTTTTTGATTTTTAATATGTCGTTTTGCATTTTAATATTTGATGTTTACTTTTTCCTATCGCTGTGATTCTCTGGGTTATCTATCCTCTCCCCCATTGAATAAATCCTCGACCGCTTCTGCAACCTGCTGCGGCGTAACGCCCTCCATGCAAAGCTGCGATTCTTTCCTGCACTTTCCGCTTCCGAACAGTGTGCAAGGTCTGCAATCGAGTTCCACACCGAGAATGCGCGAACCCGCGTGGGCGGGAGCATAGCCCAACGAGGGATGTGTCGGGCCTAAAATGCCCACCGACGGGGTTCCCACGCCTTCGGCAATGTGGAGCGGCCCGGAATCGTTCCCAACAAAAACCGCGCTCAGGGCTATCAAAGAAATTAACTCGCGCAGGCTCGTTTCCCCGGCAAAAATACAGGTTTTTGGGAAAGAATCCTGTCGTTCGCCGAGCACAAGAACCTCATAGCCGCGGGAGAGCAATTCCCGCACGAGTTTATTATATCTTTCGTCTCCCCAGTTTTTCAACGGCCATCTCGAGCCGGGATGAACCGCGATGAGTCGATCCATCCTTTTCACTTCGGAGAAAAATTTTTCCACGGCGGACAGCTTTTCGGAATCGGTCGAGCCAAGAACCGCCCGCGCCGGAACTCTGTCCCATTCGATATTCAGGCGGGCGATGGTTTTTAGAAATTTTCTGCGGATATCCGGATATTTGTCCCTGCCCCTGCCGAATTTCACAAGCAGCAACCGACCGACAGTTCCCTTGTGAACTTTTACATAATCCCCGAAAACCCGCCTTCTCAGCACGAGCGATCGACCGTTCCCCTGCAAATCCACGATAAGGTCGTAGCCCTTTCCCTTCAGATCGTCGCAGAAGCGCAAATAGGTCCCGGAGTCCCGACGGACATCTTCCCGCAAGACAACTATCCCACAGCCCGAGGGATGGTTCTCGAGTAAAGGCGCATATTGTTCTTTCAGTAGATAATCGATTCGGGCGCGGGGATAACGCTCCTCGAGCGCCATCAGAACGGGCGTTGTGAGGACAATATCCCCGAGAGAGGAGAACCGAACGACGAGAATTCGGCGATAGTCGCGTGTTCTGGATGCTCGTCGCATGGCCGCAATCCGACGACTGTCGGACTTATTCCGCCTCTGTCGAACGCTGTTTGGCCAATTCCGCCTCCGCGCTTTCGGGATGCTCGGCTATCAGGCGGTCGAAATACTGCTTTGCCATTTCCGGCTGCTCCATTATCTCGTAGCAGTGTCCGGCCTTATACAGCGCGGGCGGAAGGAGTTCGCTCTCCGGCCATTTGCGCGTGATAGAAAGGTAGTTCAACGCCGCTTCCGCGTATTCGCCCTTGGCCAAAAAGAGCCTCTCCTATATTGTATTGAGCATTATCGGCGCGAACGCCGTCGGGAAACTGCTCCAGATAGGATTTGAAGCCCATTATCGCAAGGTTGTATTTGCCCCGGTTGAGATCGAGGCGTGCGGTTGAAAAGATCTCGTCGCCGCGCACGTCCTCCTGAAAATCGAGGCTGTCCAATTCGAGGGAATCGGTAGAATCGCCCTGCGCCGCGCTCTGATGCTAAATATCGTCCTGCAGCGACTCGATCCTTTCGTTCAGCGAGTTCACCTTGAAACCCGAGTCGCGCATAATGGCCTCGATAATGCGCATTTCTTCCTGCAGGGCGTTGAAATTGGCATTCTGCTCGGCACGGATCGCGCGGAGCATCTTAGAATTCTCCAGAAGCAGAGAATCCAGCCTCGCGATCTCGCGTAACTGGATCGTGTTAATTACGGTCAGGGAGTCGGCCTGAGCCTGAAAGCGCTTTATTTCCCCACGGCTGGCGCATCCCGCCGAAAACAACAGAGGAAGGAGCAGCAATATAGCCACTCCCCCCAATCTTACTGCCGATCGCTTCACTATTCGATTACGAAGAATTCCACGCGGCGGTTTCTTCCCCAGCAGCTCTCTTCCGACTGAGAGCAGACGGGTCTTTCTTCGCCGTAGGATTTTGTTTGAACCCGCGTTGCCGCGATCCCGTATTCGCTCAGGAAATTCCTGATCGCGTTCGATCTCTTGGCTCCGAGCGCCATGTTGTATTCGTTCGTGCCGCGATCGTCGCAATGGCCTTCGAGCATGACGCTAACATCGGAGAACTGACGCAGCTGCTCGGCATTGTCCGTAAGCCTCGCCTGCTGGTCGCTCCTGATGTTATATTTGTCGTAGTCGAAAAAGACCGTGCGGAGTTCGAGAACCGGCTCCGGCTCTGGCTCGACCACAGGTTCCTCGATCTGAGGCTCGGGCGGCGTTTCTATTGGTGGTGGTGGCGGTGGTGGTGTCTTTTTCGGGCAGCCCGTGATAAAGACCGACAGAAAAATCGTTACAACCAATAAGATCCACATAGAATGTTTCATAAGGACCTCCTGTTTTCCTTTGTAATTCTTACCATTTTATTACAATATAGAGTTATGTGTCAGATACGCAAGCGTTTTTTCAAGCATCGAAAAAATTAATCGAAAGACCATTTGTATCGCGGAGACCAGGCCGGCGAAGAGTTTTTCCCAAGTCCGGTTATCCTCCTGACATCGGTGCCGTCCCAATTCATAGTGTAAAGTTGATAACGCCCCGTCCTGCTGCTCGAAAATACGATATGGTAACCGTCCGGCGACCAGTAAGGATTTTCGTTGTTTCCGACGCTGGTCAGATATATCGGCGTTCCGGCTGCAAAATCGATAACCGCGATATCGAACCCGTAATTGTTGCGGCTCGTATAACATATCTTATCGCCGCGTGGCGACCAATCCGCACCGTCGTTGTAATTGCCCTCGAAAGTCAGGCGGCGGCAATTGGCCCCCATAGCATCCATAATATAAATCTGCGGGGCGCCGCTTCTGTCGGATGTGAAGGCGATTTCCCTTCCTGTCGGCGAGAAACAAGGGCTGCTTTCTATCGAATATGGCGTATAGGTCAGCCTCGTTTTCTCATTTGTGCGGGTATCGACCAGAAAAAGCTCCGAGTTTCCGCTGAAATCGCGGGAATAGCAGATATAGCGGCCGTCCGGCGACCATGATGGCGTAATACTCTGCCCGACATGATGCGCGAGAAGCGTCTCGCGGTTTTTATAAACATCGTAAATATAAAGATCCGGATTATCGTTCTTAAAGCTCATATATGCGATCTTATCCCCGGCGGGAGACCAATCGGGAGAGAGCACGATAGAGTTGGAGTTGGTGATTCGCCTCGGCGCGTAACCGTCGTAGTCGCACACGAAAAGCTCCTTTTTACCGCTCCATCTCGTAGAGACGAACGATATTTGTGTTTGGGCCACTCCCTCTTCGCCGGTGAGTATTTTGTGAATATCGTCCGAAATCCGGTGTGTCAATCTCCTTGCCTGAACCGCATCGCACTTGTAATCGTGTTTGAACATTTTCGACATCCCGGTTGTTGACCACACGACCATTTTCAGGCTGACCTCGTAGCCGTCCGTATCGAAATCTCCGATAACGAGGACCTGTATTCCCTGCCGCGTCCACTCGAATGGGTCGATATTTTTCGGGAAATCCACGCGCCGCCGTGGATACAGCGAAGTATCGACAACCTCGATAAAAGGTGAATAATCCAGATCGTCCCTGAGTATCTGGGCGAGCGTGGCTATTGTGCTGTCCCAGCTTGCGCCGTAGCTTTCGGCGCGCAAATTATAATCGAGAACGGCGACCCGGATAAGGCTCGAACCGTAGTCCGTAAGCTGAAGATAGGCATCCCCTTGGGCGGGAAGAAAAGTTGCCAGAAGCACAATCCCGAGGGCAATAACGATATGTCGGAAAGAGTCGCCGGTCATTTGTTATTTTGAGGTAATAGGTAATAGGTAAAAGGTGCCCCTCGCCACACTGCCGAAGAATGAAACGCAAGGCGTAGTCCTCCACCCGAACGATATTGCGAGGCGTTGCCGTGAGCGTAGCCGAACGGAGCGTTGAGACGTGTCAATCTCCTCGATATACAAAGAGATTGCGACGCTCCCTTCGGTC
>DAOWNU010000387.1 GCA_030642425.1 bacterium
ATAGCCCCGGCTGTGGATTGTCCGGCAAAACCTCGATAACCTCGCACACAACAATGCCCGCGAACCTATCGGACAGGTTCTCGATATCCTCAACCTCCGTGCCGCTCATCGTGAGAAGCCCCGCGATTCGATCCACATCGCTGTCGTAAGGACAAAGCTCCAAAAGGCATTTCAACGGTATTTTCATAACAACCTCGCTAAAATTCAATAATATTGCTTCCCAAGTATATGCCCTGCGCTTTTATAAAGCAAGATAATTCCTGTCGGCAGTCGAATAACCGACGCAAACAAAGGAGGGGGAGTCACTGGCGCAACTCGTGCCACATGCGCCAAAGTTCGACCCACCGGTAAGCCCCTCGCACGAGGTGTGACAGCGACGGAAGGGAGGGTTGGCGCGATTTGTGCCGGAACTGTTTAAAAACAATTCTGAAAAATCGGATAGCACAAATCGTGACAACCCGCGGGCGGGGGAAAATGCTCGAATAATATTTAGCTTGTCAAATTGAAGGACGTGATTATCTTATGAAAGTCGATTTGGAGGAAATATGGCATTGGACAAACTAAAAAAAGCCCTCGGGAAAACCCGCAGCATTCTGAATACGCGCGTCGAAGACCTTTTTGTGCCCGGGAAAACGCTCGAAGAGGAAGACCTCGAACTATTAGAAGAGGCGCTGATTGTCGCCGACGTCGGTGTCGAGGCCACGGAGAATATTATCGAGCATCTGAAAGTCGCGGCCCGCGAGCAGAAAATACCGCCTGGAGGCCCGCTCGCAATTCTCGAGACCGAAATCCGCAAGATGGTGGACGAATACGAGGACCCCGCCCCCTGGAGGCCCACAGAAAAGCCCCACGTCATTCTTCTTGTCGGGGTCAACGGCACCGGCAAAACAACCACCGCGGGCAAATTGGCCAAATATATAAATGATAAGGGCGGAAAATCCCTGCTCGCCGCTTCGGACACATTCCGGGCGGCGGCGAACGAACAACTCGCTATCTGGTCCGAACGCTCCGGGGCGGATATTGTCCGGTCGGTTGACGGGGCCGACCCGGCTTCGGTGGCATTCGATGCGGTCAGCAAAGCGATTTCCGGCGGCTACGACGCCGTTATCGTGGACACCGCCGGACGCCTGCACACCAAAGTCAACCTCATGGAAGAGCTGAAAAAGATCGCGCGGGTCTGCGGAAAAAAGCTGCCGGGAGCGCCGCACGATATTTTCCTCGTTCTCGACGCCACAACCGGCAACAACGGCATCAATCAGGCCAGGCTCTTCGAGGAGGTCATCGGGATAACGGGAATAATCCTGACAAAACTCGACAGCACGGCCAAAGGCGGCATCGCACTGGCGATCATGCGCGAGCTGAATATCCCCGTCCGGCTGGTCGGTGTCGGCGAAAAGATCGACGATTTAATAGAATTCGACAGCGCGAGTTTCGCCGCGGGCCTTTTCGAGGACTAAACGATGAACCTGCTCTGGCTCACATTAATGATGATGTTCATAGCCTCCGGCTTCACTCTCGCAAGGGCCTATTCGCTCAGGCGATGGACATTAAAAAGCCCCGTCGAAGAAGCGATGGAATTCGCATCGTTCAGCGCCGGGCCCCATCCGATATATCCGAACAACTGGATCATCTGGACATCGTTCTGCCTCATTCTGACCTCTGTTCCGATGATCCTGCTCGACGTTAAAATCGCCTATATTATCGCGATGTTCCTTGGTGGCGTCGCCTTTTTCGCCTACGATCTTTCCGGGTCGAAAATCCGGACAAGCGTAACAGTTTTGCCGGAGGGCATCTATTTCGAGGCTGTGAGCGGAGAGAAAAGGCCCTTTCTGATCGCCGCCGCCGATATTGCCCGAATAGTGAAAACCCGAAGTGGATTGTTCATTCAGATAAAACCCCTAAAGTTCGGCAATCGCCTGCCAATTAGATGCAAAAAAGCCGAAAAGCTGATCGAGATTGCCGTCGAGATGCTCGGTATAAAATCGGAATAATAATCCGCCGCGGCCGGCCTTTAACCTTCCACCTTCTTCTTCTTCGTCCAAATCTCTGTGGCGGGGACAAGACCCAAATCCTTCAATTTCGGGTCGTCGTCGCCCCAAACCATGCACGCAATCTTGAAAATTAGCCGAAGCATTATCGTGTCCCCGGCAAAATATGTGTGCTGCAGCCGGTAAGCGTCGTCTTTTTCACGCTTCTCGACACCCGCCGCCGCCAGTTCGACCTCGAACTCGTTCCCGAAAAACGCCATCTTGTCGATAATCGACTGGTCGAGAACGCGCTCGTCCCCCTCCGCGACAAGCCGGTTGTGTGTCGCCACGAAACCGCCGATAGCCTCTATCAGGACGGGATATATCTGCGGCGTGCGCTTGTCTATCCCGTATGACGCCAGCAAAAACTCGTCCGGTTTGAATTGCTCGAGCATCGCGGCGAGTATGTCTTTGGCCTGCTGAAAATAGTCGAGCGCGACTGCGAACTTGCGGTGAACCATGATTGTCGCGTCTTTGGCCTCGCCGGACCCGACACCCGCTTCGGTTACAGCGCCGGAGTATCGGGTATGGCAGGTTTGTCCCCACGTTAGAATCGGCCCCGCGATACCGAGCGCCGCGGCGTGCGTGCCGATATTGTTCTGCATACGCAGCAACCGATACAGCCGTGTTTCGAATGTGTCCATAGCCAGATTATTGTTATGTGGTTCCGCCATTGTTCCCTTTCCTTTTAGAGCGTTGGTTTATTGGGTGATTTGTCTTCCGTTTATACTATTCAGA
>DAOWNU010000375.1 GCA_030642425.1 bacterium
ATCCCCAGAGCGACGAGAACAGCATGTGCCCCAAGGTTGCAAGCGGGGCGCGGAAAAGAATTACAGGAGCGCCGAACCTGCCAATATATATCACATTCTCCACCGAGGCGAACCCGAGGGCCACAGCCGAGGCATAGACGATCCCGTCCATCGGCTCGTTGAAAGTTTTCCTGTATGCCACAACCATCATCACAACGCTGAATTTCGCCAGCTCTTCCACAAAGCCCGCTATGAACCAGCTTACTTTTGCGGCATCGACCACATTTGCCGTGTTCTCGATACCCATGCCCGTCATCATAGCTTTCTCAATCATGCCGACAGGATATACGATAGCGGCGCCGAGCGCGAAAAGACCGAGCACCCAGACCAGTGGCTCCGGCTCGTATATGTCTTTTCTATAAACATATATTAGCCAGGCGATTCCGGGGATAAAGCCCAATATCCAGGCTAAAATGCCCACTTATGCTCCGTTCGATTTTCAGTAAGCGGTCTAAATGAAATCACAACGTTCCTTTTGCGGCGACCCGGCCCGCGATTTTCGCCGAGGACAGGAAGGTCTCTCCGGCACCCTGTTTCCCCTTAAAATTGCGGTTGCCGGTGGAAACCTGAATCTCGCCGGCGCCGGTCATGCCTATCTGGCCGGAGGCGCATCCGCCGCAGGCGGCGTGGCTTATTGTCGCTCCGGCGTCGAAAAGCCTCGCATAGACTCCCTCTTCTATAGCCTTCGCAATCGTTCTGCGTGTTGCGGGAACCACGCGCAGGTTAATATCTTTCGCCACACCATTGTCCAATTCCGCCGCGAGAGCGCGGAGGTCGCTTATCCTTCCGCCGGTGCAGCTTCCGACAAAAACGCTGTCCACTTTCACCCCTTGATAATCCTCGACCGGATGAACGTTATGCGGCTCGAACGGCGCTGCTATAAGCGGTTTAAGATTTCCAATATCGATTGTGTATTCGGCCTCGTATCTAGCGTCGGAATCGGCGGCAATTATTCCGAAATCGCCCGGTGTCCATTCTTTAAGCTCTTTTTCAAGCGCTTCGTTTGGCGGAATGATTATGCTTATAAGCCCCATCTCGGTGCCCATACTGCCAATCGTTATTCTCTCGTCGAGACCGGCGGCCTCGATATAATCGCCGTAAAGTTCGATAACTTTGCCCAGCAACCCGCTTGCGCCGAATTCCCGGATAAGCCTCAGCACAACGTCCTTTGCGGAGACATCGGGGTTCGACGGGATTCCCCGAAGATTCACCCTCACACAGGAGGGCACATCGAACCAGACCTTGCCGGTTTTCCACGCGAACGCTATATCGCGGTCGCCCATGCCCTGCCCAAAAGCGCCTATCGCCCCCATTATATTGAAATGCGAGTCCGTGCCAACAGTAGTCATTCCGGGGCGGATATGCCCGTTTTCGATAAGCACGTGCGTCCCGATTCCCTGTCCGACATCGTATATGTTTATCCCCTCCTCGCGCGCGAAAACCCGCGATATCTGCTGGTTTTCGGCATAGGGGATCGTATTCGCGGGGGAGACACAGTCGAAAGTGAAGAATGTTTTGGCGACGTTTTCGATCTTCTCGCTATCGGGATATTCCTTTATAAGATGTTTCACAACATTGGCCCCGCCGAAATCGCGCGCGCTTCGAACGTCGATTTTCAACCATATTGTCTCGCCCGGAATAACCCTCGAAGAGTCGTCGGTATGTTCGCTAAATATCTTCTCGATAATAGTTTTTCCCATTTTTCTCCTTTCGGTTCGTTATTTATAAAATAAGATAGATTTTTTTTTTGCGTGTGCAATACTTATTCGCAAAACCCCGCCCAAACCACCCCGCGGCTGGCACGCTTCCCGCTACGTCCGATCTGTTGCGGCTTATTGCAATTTCGGACGCGAGAACCGCGCCAGCCGCTCCCGTGTGCCGCGCTTGACTTTTCCATTTCAACACATATCTTATTATAGCTGAACGGGGAGCGGACGCTGAGAACCTCCACGGGACCCGCAAGACCTGATCCGGGTAATACCGGCGAAGGGATTTGGCACAGACCCCCGTGTTGTGGGGTTTTTTTATAAGAGAGGTCTTATAGGAAAAGAATCATTGTGAAATTAGCAATTATCAATGCCCCTCTTTTTCCCCGACCGTCGACCAATTTATATAAGGAATGAGGACCGACCAATTTTGCAATGCTAATTGCTAATTGATCATTTTGTATTGAAACAATGTTATCATATAATTGCAATTTTACTTATGCAAAGGCCTCTATAAGGAGCATTTATGAGTCTATTCGAGGAAGCAAAACAGGGACTCGTCGCGACGGAAATAATCGTTGCGGCGAATAGCGAGGGTATCGAGCCGGACGATCTTCGGGAACTCGTCGCCGCGGGAAGAGTCGTTATCCTGCGGAACCGCAAGCGCTCTGTCAAGATCGAGCTGCTTGCAATCGGGCAAAGTCTCCGGACAAAAGTCAACGCCAATATCGGCACCAGCGAGGACGATGCGAGCATCGACAACGAGTTAGACAAGCTGAAAGCCGCGCTCTCCGCAGGGGCGGATACCGTCATGGACCTCTCGACCGGCGGCGATCTCGACTCAATCCGGCAGAGAATAATCGACGAATCCACAGTTCCCGTGGGGACAGTTCCAATCTACGATGTCGCGGTGGGTCGGCGTAAACGCGGCAAACCGGTTGTGGATATGGACCCGGACGAACTTTTCGACGCTATCGAGCGGCACGGCGAACAGGGTGTGGATTTTGTTACAGTCCACTGCGGGGTAACCCGCAAGGTCGTTCAGGACTTGATTTCCGGGAACAGGGTCATGGACATCGTCTCGCGTGGCGG
>DAOWNU010000341.1 GCA_030642425.1 bacterium
AGCGTCGAACGCGGCGCGAAGATCGTCCATCGCGGGGATTACGCGCGCAAGCTCCGGGTCGGCGGAGTGCTCGTCCCACGCCGACAGCACCGCCCGCGCCGATTCCCGAACCTTTTCTCGTGAGCGAGGCATCCGCGTGGGGATGTCCAACGTCGACCAATACTTTACACCGGCAAAAACCTCGATGAACTTCTTCGCTTTCGCGAGCGCGGCGGCCAAATCCTCGAATGCATGGTCTTCTTCGTTGTCGAGACGAGTCGCATCCAAAATGTCGAAGCTATTTGCGTAACGCTGAGTATCGTGCAGTTCCACGAGAAGTGCTTGTCCCTCGGCAAGCATGTCGTCGGGGTTGTGCGGCTCGCCGAGGTATTCTTCGATGAATTTTAGCAGAACAATAAACTTGATGTAGAAATCTGGGAAAGACAGGTCGGTGAATTTACTTTTCGGCATAATTTCTCCTTTCGTCTAATACAATATAATGACAACGCGCCCGAATGTCTATTGTTTAATCGGATTTTTCGCGGCGACATTTCCGGGTGCGCAAACCGGCGCTGAATTTCCGTAAAATTTTCTCTCGCGCCTTAAATCCCACTCCAAGTTCGGCATATCCCGGTAGATACGAGGCGTTTCGTATTTTCGACAGGGGATTTACCGCTTTGCGGAACTTATTTCGTGCTTTGCGCCTATCGATTCATGGTCCACACGAACCGTTTCCTGCTTTACATGAGAAGTTTCCTGAGCAGGAATTGCCTTGTGTAACGCAGGATTTATCTTATGTAATGTAGGAATTATATTATGTAATTCAGGATTCAACTTGTGAATTATAGGAAATGGGTTATTGAATTTAAGATTTATATTGTGTAACGTCGGATTCATATCAAACATTACCGAAAAAGCCTTATGTTATATCTTTTTCGACATATTATAGAGAAAAAATCATCGCTGGAGAAGGGATTTTCAATTATTCGAAGGTCTTTGCGGGCAACGCAAGTAACGCGCCTACGGAAATACGTATCGCCCTTTGCTGTCGATAGAGATTTTGGGCGGCTCGCCGCTATCCTCGAAAAACTCGAAGCCCATGCGGAGGTTCTCCCAGAAAGCTTTCAATGTCGAATCTTGCGATGAATATTCGTTCAGAATATCGACATATACTGAATCGGCAAAGCGGCACGGGAAAATGTGGACCGGCACCTCGTGACCGGCGTCCCTGCTATCGAGGAGAATTATGTATAGCTCTTCTATCGCGTTGTCGCCTATGGGGATACAGCCGATAGTGACATCGGAGCCGTGGATGCGGATATCGCCGCCGGGATTGGCTTGGTCCCCGATAATGCGGTCGGAACGGTTGGGGTAGTTTATTCCCATCGACAGGTGGAAACTGCTGGCCGGGTTGAAATCGGTGATGCGATAGAAGCCCTCGGGTATCTGCATGTCCCCCTGTTTGCGTTTTGGGCCGAGATCGCCGCAATAGGCGGTGAATGGGTATGTTTTGATGCGGACATATCCGGGCGCGGAGTCGGAATAGGCCCAAAGTTCGAGCTGTTGTTCCAACTTGAAAGCTCTCAAAAACGATTTTGCGGGGTAATCGAACCCGGCAAAAAGCGAGTCGATATTTTCGGCGCGGTTTTGCCGTGCCGCCCGAACGCGGGAAAAATTTTTCTGTTCGGATACGAGTTCGCCGCCGCTCCAGATCGAAGACGAGCGCGCGCCGAAGGGTGGGGCGGTCTCCTCGACGTTTAAATCGCTTTCGGGCCACTCCGCATCAATGTGAATGTCAATGTCAATATTTGGATAATAATGTGTTTGAAGCGCGAAATCCATAATTATCGTCGAATCGGCTAAGACTTCGACGCTATCTTTGATCTGCGATTCGTAGCCGATATAGGAGGCTTTTAGATCGTAAATTCCCGTGGGGACGTTTAAAATAAAATATTCCCCGTCGAAATTCGTAGCCGCGCCGGTGACTGTTTTAGAGATTGCCGGGTCGATTACCTGAATATTGACGTGCAACAAGCTATCGCCTGTTTCAACATCGGTTACGATGCCGGTTATCTTGCCCTTTCCGGCAAAGACAGAAACGGCGAGAACAAGCGCGAGGATTATGATATTGAACGACCGGAGCATTTCACCTTAGGTATATAATTTTTACGGTTCGCGACATATCGCCGACAAACACTCTCGCAAGATAGACGCCGGAGGGGAGGGTGGGGGCGGGTGTCCAGACAACCTCGCGTAAATCGCTCCCTGAGCGGAGTCGAAGGGAGTTTTTCGCGAAAGTCGTTTCGGCTCCGCTCAACGACCGTTCTTGTCTGATTTCCGCGACCATGCGCCCGGCGATGTCGAATATCTCGATTTCTGGATTCCCGTTTTCACGGGAATGACAGATGAAAGAAATCGAAACCGTGGAATTGAAGGGATTTGGATACGCGGAAATCGAAAAATCGCCCGGCAATGTGGCCGGACTTTCGCCGATTGCCGTTGTGTCGATATATTCATACGCTCCCATATCCCAACCTGCACCCCATGGCCTCGGGTTGCATTCGATATCTGCCAAAGGAGCGGAAAAGCCGGAATAAAAATCTATTCCGGCGTCGATACAGGGCGAAAACCTCTGCAAATGATAATCCATAAAAAGCGTATCCGCAAAAAGTGGGTCTTCACAAATAAGGTCCCAAAGCCAATTGTAGGTAGTGGTGTCATAAGAATATCCATAGCACCGCCTTAAATTGATATTCGAGTGCCTAATTGGGATTATATCAGAGAATTCCAACACTATTTCAATGTCGCTTTCCTCGGGACCGTTATTCCAAAAAATAGAGTTTAAAACTATTCCGTCGTGGACTCCAACTCCACCTCCACTCGTGAATATTATCGCGCTTCCAAGCGCGGGGCGATTATTCGCAAAAGTGCAATTTATAATTATTGGTCTTCCGTTACAATACCAAAGGCCGGAACCATCACATGCATTGTTTTTAGAAAAAACACAGTTCACAATAATCACATTACTATCGCAATATGCGCCCCCGCCACATGAAGCGCTATTCAATGCAATGAGATTGCTTTCTAACAAGACCTCGGAAGAAACACACCTTATCCCACCACCGGAACCCGCGCTGTTCTTCCATATTTTACAATGAGATATTGTAAGATCGGTATTTATGCAAT
>DAOWNU010000354.1 GCA_030642425.1 bacterium
AAAATGTTACTTCCAGACGCCGTCCGGTAACTTTCCGACGCAGGCGGGTAATTTTCCGGAGCTCGTGAGTTACTTCCAGAAGCTGGAGGAAAACTTCCAGAAGCTGTTCGGTAACTTATAGAAGCCGTCCGATAACTTTCCGAAGCTGTCCAGAAACTTCCAGAAGCCGTCCGGTAACTTTCCGGCGCAACATACTTGCTTTCCGACGCACGATTTTCGGCTCTTTTTCGCATATTTAGATAATTAATCCTCCAACGGCGGCGGTTTGAACCTCCGCATATCCCGGCATCCGTCGTCGTGAGGGTCCATCGGGACAATCTCGAACCTGTATCCCGCGGTGCCGAGCAATCTGACAACCGTGTCGAACCTTGCGGACTTGAAGCGGGGTCTCAAAATCCGCTTTATCGACGACCTTACCGCGCCGGAACAAATCGATATCTGAAATTCGGTCAGGCCGCATTCGGGCAGCAACGCCCTCAACTTGTTCAAAAGCCTGTCGATTTCGGGCGCCCATCTTTTCTTCGCGTCGGCACGAAGGTCGAGGTATTTTTGCTTTCTGGCTTCAATTCTTGCGTAATATTCTTCGCGGCTCATTCGCCCTCCTATTTATAATTAGATGGTTTTCATTACGCTTGTCGTTCCGGATTCGACCGGGAATATAAAAGAAAAAACCAAATTGAAATTTAAATTACAGGTTTCTCTCTATCTCGTCGAGCGTTATTTTTGCATCGGGAGCCATCTTAAAAATCTTATCGAGCTTTCCGCATGGATATTCCGTGCAATGGCCGCAATTCTCGACCTCTTTATCTAACGCACAGATCCTTACGTCGCATACATCGCAGAAACTCATCAATTTACCGTCCGTAACAAGACAACCGTCGCAATCGACATCGGCCGGCTCGATCCCGAATTCTTCATTCGCCCATTCTTTGGATATCTTTTTTCGCGCCTCGTCGTCATCTTTTTGCGTCGCGATGAACGCTGGACATTCGCGGCAATTCAACCCACAGAAAGCGATCATCTTTTCCATTTGTTTCTCCTTAAATATTAAAACCAATCGATAATCCAGACATCCTGCCGGTTATTGTCCGTGAAATCGTTTCCGGATCGGCTTATAATAGAATCGTCCGGCCAATCGTTCGTCCCAAAGTTCCAGATGAATATTCCATAATAATTTTGCTCGCAATTATTGTTCTCTAAAACATAGCCTGTCGGATTCTGCAAATCTTCATCGCTTATCTCGATACCCGGTCCGAGGTTGTCGTGGATATAATTATCGCGAAGAGTGATATCCCAACCGCCGTCGATCCAAATTCCGCCGTCCCACCAGCCGTCCTCGGTAGCGTCGAGATCGTTTCCCCAAATCTCGTTATCTTCAACGAGGACATTTCTGCTATCTTCGACTAAAATTCCACCGTCGTTATTGTCGTAGGAATCGTTGTCGATAATTACAGCATTCGAAATATTGAAGGTGTTTATTCCCGTGCCCAACACCTGCCCCGGATAGACCCTTGGATTTGGCCCATTTTCCGAGACATCGTTGTTTTCGATAGTTATGCTATCCGAATCGTCGATATGAATGCCGTAACCCTCGAGCTCCCAATCGATCAATTGGACAACATGGCCATTTCCCGTAACAGTAAGATCGGTAAAAGCGAGTCCGGAGCAGGAGCTTCCGCCGATACCGAAATCAGTGTAGTTTTCGATATGAAGGTCTCGCACGGCGATGTTCGTGCAATTTTCAAAATAGAATGAAAAGGGTTTTTGCCCTGAACCGTTCAGATTTGCGCCTGTATCATGGGATTCTATAGTTATTGTAGCTCCGCTATTCCCCGTATTCGAAAGCCCGATACACTCGTGATATGTTCCGGGTAGAATAAACACAGTTCCGCCCGGATGCACGGTTTCCAGAGCATGAGCGATTGTTGCGAACGCCGCAGTTTCGCTTGTCCCCGGGGCATCGTCGGAGCCACTGGATACGGAAACATAATAATCGGTATATGCGATTGATACATTTCCGGTTATCCAGTTAATTTCGTCCTCCCCCACTTCGTCGTCATCGCTATCGCATCCGGTAGCGATAAATGTGCATAGTATCACAGCGGTCAACAGAAATAAACTCAGTTCCTTTGGCATTTTATTTCCCTATTTTAAATAAACGATTCTCTTGGTTATTGTTTGCCCATCCGTCTTTGCCCGCACGAGATAAACGCCGCTGCCGATGGATTCGTCGGGCTGCCACCGGCACGCGCCGGAGGCGTTCGTGCTCAACGGCTTCGCCGATTCGCTTCGGAAAACGGGGATTTCGCCGACCATTCGCCCGTTTATATCGAATATCTCAACGCGGGAGGGTCTCAGACCCTCCCCTACGGAAATTGTAACCGCGGAATTGAAGGGATTTGGATAGGTGGAGAGAGAGAAATTATCTGGCTTGGCCGAACCTTGTTCCTCGATACCGGTGAAATACGAAATATCGAGAATAATTAGGCCATAAGCTCCGTATGCTACATAGGCATAATCGCCAAGAATAAAAACATCCCAAACTGATCCTATGAAAGTATCGTAGAATCCAACTTCTGAAGGAGAAGTCGGATCAGAAATATCTAAAATACGGAGACCATCTCTCGTAGCCGATAGATAAGCGTAATCACCTAAGGCATAAACACTCCATGCAACTATACTATCTCCAGTAAGGTAGAACCCTACCTCCGACGGTGAAGTCGGGTCGGAAACATCAATAATACGAAGGCCATCCTCAAAATCGGCTACATAAGCATAATCGCCTTGAACATAAACGTCCATCGCTATGTGTTCAGTATCGTAAGACCCAGCTTCTAACGGAGAAGTCGGGTCGAAGATATCTATAATAGAAAGACCATCTGTCTGCAACGCTAAATAAGCATAATTGCCGAGAACATAAACGCTCCAAGCATAACCTCCTTCGTTGTAGAATCCCACTTCATTTGGATAAATCGGGTCGGAGATATCTATAATACGAAGTACACCGTTAAAATCCGCTACAT
>DAOWNU010000044.1 GCA_030642425.1 bacterium
ATAAAATAGACCCATTTAACGCAACGCTACCTAAAACATTAAAAATTAAAAAGTAAAATGACAATGTAAAAATCAAAATGTCCCGAATATCGATTTATAGATGGGAGACGGGCATTTTGATTTTTGATTTGTAGTTTTGCTTTTTAAATTTTTATATTTGATTTTTTATTCTATCCCGATTATTAGGCCGACCCGCTCGACAATATTCAACATCTCCTTTGCCGTGACATTCTCCTTGTGCCCTAGCACATAAGGATTTCCGGAGTCCGAGGACTGCATCAGTTCGGGTTCGATAGGCAGTTTGCCGAGGAATTTTAATTTCATCTCCGCCGCGGCGTCTTCGCCGCCGCCGGATTTAAAGATATCGGTTCTTTCCCCGCATTTTGGGCAGATAAATCCGCTCATATTTTCGATAATCCCGATCACCGGAATTTTTAACAACCGCGCGAAATTGACCGTCCGTCGGGCGTCCGAAAGCGCAACGTCCTGTGGGGTCGTTACGATAACCGCCCCGTCCATCTCCGGGATACGCTGGACTGTGCTCAAAGGCTCGTCGCCGGTGCCGGGCGGCGAGTCGATAATTAGTATATCCAGATCGCCCCAATCGACGTCGCTCAGGAACTGATCGATGGCGTTGGCTTTCATCGGGCCGCGCCAGACAACGGGAGTGTCCCCGGGCGGAAGAAGCGAGGCCATCGTAATAATTTTTACCCCATGTTTAACTATCGGCTCAATACCGTTCGGCCCGCCGAGAATCTGCTGCCCTTCAATTCCGGTCATCTTGCCCACGCTCGGGCCGTGGATGTCGATGTCCAAAAGGCCGGCGCTGTATCCGAGATGCGCGAAACCATAGGCCAGATTTACCGCTATCGTCGATTTGCCGACTCCACCCTTGCCGGAGAGCACGATCAGCTTGTGTTTCACCCGGTTCATCGATTTACGGATCGCGAACTGCGTCTCGACCGCTTTTTTCTGGGCATCCTTCGGTTGGGAAGTCGCACATGTTTCCGCCATAATTCCTCCATAGTTCGGTTGATTATTTTAAAACAAAAGGGGGCTGTCAAGCCCCCCCCTCTTCAACCAAATATTATAATTATAATTTCTACTTAATCAATGTAATTTTTCGCGTCATTTCGCCGCCGCCGTCGTTCTTTGCGCGGAGGAAATAGACGCCGCTCGGAACGAGCCAGCCGTTGTCCGAGAAACCGTTCCATACGTGGTTGTAGCGTCCCGACTTCATATCCGAACTGATAATCCTGCTTACGATGCGCCCTGTTATATCGAGAACGTCGATAGTGTAATGCCCCGGCGTATAAACATCGAACCAGAAAGCGGTTGCGGCGTTGAACGGGTTCGGGTAGTTGGAGCCGAGGCGGAAAGTCGTGGGTATCGCCGCGCCCGGTTCGCCCTCGATAATTCCGTCGATCCAGCCGCGATAACACCAGAGAAGAAGCGAATCTTTCGGAACGGGATAGTATTTTGCCTTACACAGCGATGCTGTGCCGTCCGGAACTGAATGGCCACTCCATGTATCTTCGATAAAGAACATATGCACGTTGTCATTCACCCGTTCGGCCAGACTCATATCCAATTCATAAGCGCAAGCGCCGAGGGTGCAAAGCGGTGTGTAAGTATTGGAGATATTGCATGGGTCGGACCAATAGGCGCTATCCGGGTGATAGACCGCGCAGAATATCTCGGCGGTTTCTATCCCGTCGTCGCTTCTGTCGTAGTATAAAGTATCCGTGGAATCGATGTCTTCCCAGAGAAGCTCGGCATATAACTGCTCCCAGCATACATAGAGCACGTTTTCATCGTCGATAGCAATCTCCGGCTCGATAGTGCTTCCAAGATATGATATTCCCGATATCTCATTGCAGTAGCCGATCGGGTCGATAATCACCGTGTCGATAATGCCCGTTGCTTCGTTCCAGTGGCAAATAATCGAACGGCACCATACCGAAACGGAACATGAGCCAAAGCATTCATTTTCGAAGCCCTCGTCGGGGCTGATAAGCGCGCCGCCCCACACGAGATGAACGTTGCCGTCGTCATCATAAGTGACGTTCAGGTCTGTCGGCCTTGTATAGACCGGCCTATAGACATCGACCGTCTCCGGCGGAACAACTGCAGAGTCGAGATACCAGCCGATATAAAGACTGTCGGGATAGTCGCTGTAGATATGCACTCCGGCGTAAGTTACGTTCTCAGCCGCACCCCATGTTGCGCCCATGTCCGAGCTTGTGCGGATAAGAATTTCCGCGGCATCGAATAAATTTGCCCACATCGTTGGGTCGTCACAGAAACAGGTGTCGGCCATTGTTATCGAATCGGGATTGATCCACGCAACAACTACTTTAGGAATGATAGAATTGTTATATGCCGCGACGTCGCATGTTATCCCGATTTGATCGTAAGCAAGTTCGACCGGCGGCTCGAATGTCAATTCGCTGATTCCACCCCATATAGGCTTAACAAAGCCGCGATGATAGACGACTTTTTGCCCGAAATACTCGCCGCCGATGATCGTATCGCTGATCCTTGGAGTAGAGACAATAAATACGGTGGTATCTATTTGCGCCACCTTTGGCCATATCGCTTGAACATCGACGCCGAAAAAGAGGAATGGGTCCGGCCCGGTGAGCGGCGGGATAAAACTGCATCTCGACGCGCCGAATGTTGCGTAATATGTTCCGTCGATAGCGGCGTTCGTCTTTAATAGCGATGAACCGCTGCCCGCATCGTGGAAAACAACAGTCGGCACCGTATTCTCGTCGTCAACGGAAACATTAGTATATCCCGCTCTGGCTCGGCTGTCTGTTCGCGCGCCGGTGGAATCCGAGCAGATGAATTTTCCCGAATCGGGATCGAAGTAGTTATAATATGCTCTTCGGGTTACGGATCCCACGTCGAGAGCGTTCATCCACGAGATATGGACGCCGCCATTAGGATCGACCGCGATATTCCTGCCCTTTGTTACATTATGTTGCATATCATACCACGTAACGCCTGCGGTATAGACCGGTAAATCGTGGAATGGCGGATAGTCCGGTGTCGAGTCTATAGCCATCGGGGCGAACGAATGATAAGGATCGATTTCCCTGTGAAGATAAGGATTCTCGGTGCAGGGGGGAAAATATGTTCCGGGAAGAGCATCGTTGAAAACGGAAAATGCCGACCCAATTAAGATAGATAGCAGGCATACATACATAAGCACGCTACTTTTCATGACGACTCCCTTTTTGTTAAGTAATATCATCGTTAAAACTATACTAAATTTATATATGTTGTCAAGGACAATGTTGAAAATCGAGATAAAAAAAGGCCGGTCCCGAAAGACCGGCCTTTTCGCCATATATGAATTCCCTACTTCATCAGTGTGATCTTACGCGTGAACTCCTCGCCGGAGGAATTCTTCGCGCGGAGGAAATACACGCCGCTCGGGACGAGCCAGCCGTTGTCCGAGAAACCCTCCCAGACAAAACGATGGCGGCCCTCTGCGAGGTCTTTACTCACGATACTCTTCACTATGCGACCGTTCATGTCGATAACGTCGATTGTGAAATGCCCCGGCTCATAGACATCGAACCAGAACATCGTGGCGGCGTTGAACGGGTTCGGATAGTTCGTGCCGAGCCTGTAATTCGAAGGCATGGGAACGTGATTGCCGTCATCCGAGGGGATACCGGCGCCAATCTGCCTGTGTTCATACATTGCGACCCTTGTCGAGTCCGTCGGTAAAGGCAAATAACGGAACCGACCCAGCGTGGTTTCACCCTCTTCATAGGGCGCGAGACCGGCGTCCGTATCGTGGAAGAATGTCAGGTGAATATAGTCGTCGATCCTCTCGGCGATAGTAACCTCGATCTCGCTCCAGCAAGAATCCGGGGCGCAGCCGGTGGAGTATGTGTTTGTAATCAAGAGAGGGTCGGACCAATATCCAACTATCGGATCGTAACAGGCCCCCCATATCTCCGAGTTCATGTATCCTGCGGCATTCTCGGAAACGTCGAGATAGAAAGAATCTTCAGCCCAATAAAATTCCGAGGCCATCTGCTCCCAGAAAACAAAGATAACTCCGCTGTCATCGACTGCAACCTGAGGTTCATAGGAGTATCCGAGATGAGTAAGTCCTCCTTCCGGAGGGCAACCGGCAGCGCGGTAAATGGGGTCGAAAATAACCGTATCGAGTTCATCGCGGTTGTCATCCCAATGATAGACGATGGATTGGCAATATGCCCCTGTCGAGCAAACACCCTCGCAGCTGAATTCCCAGCCTTCGTGAGGGGTGAGCACCGCACCTGTCCATGTTGCATGAAGATACCCTTCAGAATCATAGACGATGTTGCAGTCTATCGGTCTGGAATAAACGGGCACATAAACTTCGACAGTTTCGGGAGGATCAACCAACGTGTCGAGATACCAGCCCAGATAAAGGCTTTCGGGATAGTCGCTGTAAATATGAACTCCCGGCTCGGTGATATATTCCGGAGCGCTCCATGTTTCACCCATATCGGTGCTCCTGCGCACCATAAGCGCGGCGGCATCGAATATCGTCGTGTAATAGTTCGGTTCAGTGCAGTAGCATGTATCGTTGGAGACAACAGTATCGTGGCGCACATAGGCCATAGCCACTTCGGGGTTGCCCGCTGGATTGTTGTAAGTTGTTATATCGCATGTAATACCGATCTGATCGTCCTCGATCTCCACCGCAGGCTCGAAAGTCATCTCGGCATATCCGCCCCAAATCGGCTTAACGAATCCACGGTAATAAATAAGCTTCTGCCCGTAATAATGACCGCCGATTGTCGTATCGCTCACCGAAGGCGTCGAAACGATAAACAGATTGGTGTCGATTTGTGCAACCACGGGCCATATAGCCTCGACATCGACGCTATACTCGATATATGGATCGGGCCCGGTAAGCGGCGGGATAAAACTGCAGCGAGCCTCGCCAAGCGTGGCGTAGTAGGTTCCGTCGATAGCGGCATTCGCCTTTATAACGGAAGATCCGCCCGCCATATCGTGGAACGCCACGGTTGGAACTGTGTTTGAGTCATCGACAGAAATAGTCGTATAACCCGCACGTGCGCGGCTGTCCGTGCGAACGCCGGTGCTTTCGGCGCAGATAAATTTTCCCGAATCGGGATCGAAGTAGTTATAATATACTCTTCGGGTTACGAATCCTTCGTCGAGAGCGTTCATCCACGCGACATGCACTCCGCCATCGGGATCGACCGCCACATTCCGGCCCTTGGTGGTGTTATGCTGCATATCGTAAAAAGAAACGCCTGCAGTATAAACCGGTAGATTGTGATAGGCCGGGAACGGCGGAATAGAATCGATTACCATCGGAGCAAATGAGTGGGAATAGTCGATCTCCGTCCGCGGCATGAAGGGGTTGTTGTAGATGGGGAAACCATCGTTCAACCTTGCATCATTGACTGGAGCTGCAAGCGCTCCGGCAGCCAGTATAATAGCGGCCAACAGCAAAAACTTGCGCATACAAACCTCCTTTTTTTCTTGTTTATTTTTTAGGTTGTTTCAAACCAGTTCACATCGAACATTGTAATATATATTTTTTTTCACATCACTCAAGGAAAATTTTGCCTTCTGCCGCTAATTTTTTTATTAAACTCGATTTCTCTTTTGCGAGCGCGAATGTTGTATCGAGCGCAAGGGCAGAATCGAAATGGGCCAGAGCCACGATATATCGCCCCGAGCGGGCGTGAAGCAGGCCGATATTGTAATAAAGCCCCGGCGAGATTTCTCCGGTTTGCCTCGCTCTGTCGAAAGCCGCTAATGCCGATTCCGGCTTTTCGGACTTCTCCAGCGCAGTGCCGAGACCGGACCAGGCGTCGGTGTAGTTTGGCGCAAGGGCCACGGATTTTGAAAGATAATCCACCGCCCGATTGAAATCGCCCTCGATAGTCGAAAGAAGACCGAGATTATAGAGGGCGTATCCTCTAATTATAGAATCCGGGGCCGCGCCCGCGCCCTCGACCGAATGAAGCTCGCCGAGTTCGTAAAGCCGCAGGATTTCCGAGGGCGATTCGAGCGCGGCTTTTTGAAGATATGCTTTCGCCGTTTCGTAATTCCCCATTTTTAGGGCGGCGGCGCCCGCGAGAAGGTTGAGCCGCCGGTTCAGCGAATCGATTTCGAGGCCGTTACAAGCGATAATCAAAGACGAATCCAAAAGACCGAATTCCTGAAGGTTTCGGGAATAGTTGATATAGGCCGCAATATCCAGAGGCCCGGCTTCTATCGATTTCGAGCCAAATAACAGGGCGGCGGCAGTATCCCCCTCCAGCCGCGCGATAACTCCGATATTTAAAAGCGCGCTGGAAATATCACCGTCATTCTCAATTTCACGCGAGAAAAATGATTTAGCGCCGGTGTAATCTTCCCTCTCGAACGCAATTATCCCCCGGTTCAAATTCACCCTGTCTATGCCGGGCGAGTATTCCAGCGTAATTGCGAATATGCTGTCCGCCCCGGCAGCATCTCCTTCTCGCAAGAAGAGATTTCCAAGGTTGAAATAGCTTTCGGCAAGCCCGCGGCGGCTCAGGGTGTCGCCCCCAAAAATCAAATTCACACACAACATAAAAAGCGCGAGCGCCGACGGAAAAATAAGTTTTTTGAAAGACCTCTTCCCGAGCAGCTCCACCGCCCGCACCAGTCCGGCGGCGGCTATCGGAATCGCTCCCACCAGAATTGGAAGTCGGAAACGGGCATTGACGAAGAAAAGAACGACAGTTCCGCCGTAGATAATGACCCACAAAAGAAGAAATCTCGTCCCTTCGCTGCGGATTGTCAGCGGGAGTGCGAAGACGGCCAGAACAACTATCAACCCCCAGCCGAACGGCGAACGAAGCGGCGGCGAAAATCGCCGGAAAAACTCCGGATTGCCGTTGTTGCCGTGCTCCACCGGCGACATCAGAAGGGCGATTTTCTTGCCGAGCAAACCGAGTTCGTATCCGGGGTTATCGCGAAAAAAATGCAGGGCTTTCCGCAGATAAAACCCGTCCATCTCGCCGGGCGAAAGGATTTTGCCGCTTTCATCTTCGGCCATTCGCCAGGCGTCGCGTATTGTCCATCCGGCGCCGCGACCGGGAAGAACGGGCGTTTTGCCGTCGGTCTCAAAATTGTTCCCGAGATAGAGATTCAGCCCACCCTGCGTTGCGACCGGGGAAAAATCGCCGTGGTGGATATTGTGGATGAAGACGGGCAAGATAGGCGGGAGAAGACCGAGTAAAATCACCAAAAGCGCCTTTATCCATCTGTCCTTTCCAACAGAAAGAGCCAGCCAGAGCATAAGAAAGGGGATAACTGCCAATATGTTGGGCCTCGTTATCGCGAAAAGCCCTCCGGAAAGGCCAGCTAAAAGGCAGTCCCACCGGTTATTGCGCCGTTTCGCTCTCAGGAAAAAAAGCAATGTCGCGGCGCCGAGAGGGATCAGCAGCCAATCGAGCAGCAATCTGGACTCGAAAAGCGCGGGCATGGGCGAAAAGGCGGCGATCAATCCGGCGACCAGTCCTATTTTCCAGTCGCGGAAAGCCTCCCGCGCAAGAATTCCAACCAGCACGCACCCCAATATTCCCCAAACGCCCTGAATAATCCTCGCGGGCCAGAGGCCTTCGCCAAATATCGAGTAGATCGCGCCCAATAGATAAGGATAGAACGGCGCGCGAAAGAAGGCTGTCGGGAAAATCAGGTGGCCCTCCGAAACGAATTTCGCCCAATAATGATGATATATCTCGTCCAGGGCGGGAACGCGGAAATAAGGGGTTTTCGACCAGAAAAAAAGGTGCGCCGCGCGGAAAATCAGCGCGGAGAAAGCGACAATTGCATCGCATAATCTGTTCTTCCCGCGTGCGTTCGGCAATCCGGATTCTTTTTCTTTTGATTTCATAGCTATAGCGTCTTCACTGTCCGGTATGAACAGAAAAGGCCGGGCATAACCCGGCCTTTTTCATCCGAATGGCGAGCGGTTACTTGAGTAGTATCATCCTTTTTGTAATATTCTTATCTCCGGCAGTGAGCTTGTAGAGATAAACTCCGGAAGGCAATTCCCTGCCGTTGTCGTCGCGGCCGCCCCAGATAACCCTGTGCGTGCCGCCGGCGAGGTCGTTATCGACCAGCGTGGTCACCTTTTCTCCGAGAAGGTTATATACAACAAGCTCGACCTTTGCGTCTCCGGGAAGATCGAACTCGATAGAGGTCGCCGGGTTGAACGGGTTCGGATAATTCTCCTTCAGCGAAACTTCTCTCGGCAGCTTGTTGTCGTCGCCGCCGATACCGTGTGTGCCGGTGATAACCGTGCGCACCATGAGATCGATAGAGTTGTAAGGCGCACCGGCATCCTCGCGAAGGAACATCGTGTCTCCGGCGATTATTACAAAGCCCCAGCGTTCAAGCGGGCTTGTAACATCGATACCGACAACGGGCATCTGGCTATCGACAGAAGTGCCAACGAACGCGAAGAAGACCGTGTCGGGTATATCCACAGGGCTGGCCGACAGGTCGATAGTAACCCAGGAGCCGTCGATAGAATCGGAAACTATCGTGTAAGTGTCTTCAAAGAGAATCGCGCCGCCGTTGGGGATTCCCATGTTATCGTCCAGGACGAGAATATCGGCGGGGCCGTTGTAATTTGTGAAGAACTTGATCTCGGTCAATTCGATATCGCTCAGATCGGAGCCGGTGGAAAAACGGTTGCCGATATAATCGCCGGCGTCGAGACTCGCTCCGAGGAAACCGTAGATTGTGGTTCCGCTGACCGGGTCTGTGGCGACGTCGTTGATGCCGTCGTCCCAACCAAGCTCCCGTGTTCCGAGGTCGAGGACGGTGAAATCGGCCTCGATAGTGTCGTTGGCGATATTAAGGTCGGTGGCCAGCGAAGTCCACGCGCGAACCGTATAATCTCCGGCCATGAGGTTATTCCTGTTCACGAAGACAGTATTTTCCTCGCCGCCCAAAATAGTTGGCCTCGGCCAGAATGTTACAGCGCTGTCCGTGCCGTCGGGGAATGATATCGTCCCGTTCACCTGAAGCATCGATTCCATATTCATCCCGAGATTGGCGATTTTCACCGTGAATCGTCCCATTTCGCCGGCGTTCAACGGGCCGGAAGCCACAAAGACCGGGGAAACGTCGTGCAGAAGGGCATAACGACCCAAGAGAACAACGTTGTCGATATAGAGATGCTGGGTCGTGTCGGGGAGACCGTCGCCGCGGCTGAGGATCATAACACGAATATCGTGGCCCGCAAAATTTCTGATAGAGTTGGTCATCGTGCCGAAAAGCGCGGCGTCGTCGAACGTCCTCCAGGTTTCGTCGATAATGCCGGGACGGTAATAGTTATACATTATCTGGATTGTCGTATCGGCGGTCGAATCGATAATATCGACCACGAAATAATCGTCGAGGCTGCCGTCCGAGTCCGGGTCGGAATCGATATAATCCATTTTGACATCCAGATATATCTTTCCGGCGAAAGAATCCGGAATGTGGATCATCGGGGAAATAATCGTGTTGTAAGACTCGCAGTAAGCCTTG
>DAOWNU010000381.1 GCA_030642425.1 bacterium
CGAGAATCTTGTCAATAATTACCGCATAGATATTGTAACAGATAGAATTGCGCAGGCGGGCCTCGACAGCGCAATCACAAGGCCGGTTATCCGAAATACGGTCAATGTCGCCAGCGAAGAAAAAATGGGCGGCATGGTTTTTGGCCGGATACTGGCGCTCATCCTCGTGTTGATGGTTATCACCGGCGCGTATTATCCGAGTGTCGATATGGTCGCGGGCGAGAAAGAGCGGGGCACGCTGGAGACGCTTCTGGTCTCGCCTGTTGGCCGGATGGAGATCGTTCTGGGGAAATATCTGACCGTTTTCGTTCTGGCGCTCGTCAATGCGCTTCTGAATCTCATCTCGATGGGCCTCACTATCGGCGTGGGTCTCAGCTCGATGGGCGGGCCGCTGTCGGAGAACATGGCTTTTTCGCTGTCTCCGCTGACCTTGATAATGATTCTTCTCGAGCTGCTTCCCCTCGCCGCGCTTTTTTCCGCAGTTTTCCTTGCGGTATCGGCCTTTGCCAAAACTTATAAAGAGGCCCAGGGCTATTTGACGCCGATCTTTATCGCGGCGGAGCTTCCCGCGATGGCGGCGCTTCTGCCCGGATTCGAACTCTCGCAGGCGCTGGCGGTCGTGCCGGTTCTCAATGTTACACTGCTGTTTAAGTCGATGATGATCGGGGAATTCGACCCTATTCTTGTTGCCACGGTCTGGCTATCAACGGCGTTCTATGCCTTGCTGGCACTCAGATGGGCGTCTTCGATCCTCTCCAATGAGGAGGTGCTGCTTTCCGAAACAAAGATGTCCCCGTTTTCCAGCCTGTCGAAGAAAAGGCCCGGCATCCCCGGCTTTACCGCCGGTTCTTCCGACTCCATTCTCCTTTTCGCGGTCGTTATCGCACTGCTATGGTTTATTGCGGTTCCGCTTCAGAAAGCCGATTTGCTTATCGGGTTGGCGGTTACGGAGGTATTCATTGTCGCCCTTCCGGCGTTTATTTTTGCAAAGCGTCTCAAGCTGAATATCAAAAAGACGTTCAGATTAAACCGGGTCGATTCCCGGATTTTGCTCATGATCCCGCTCGCGATTGCGGGATTTTTCCTCGTAATCCAGCTTCAAGTGTTAATATTCAAGATCGGCGGAATGCCTATCGAGTATCTCGAGATGATGGAGGATGTGCTTAAAACATTCACCGGTTCCGGCCCGATAATCGGGTTTATACTGATCGCCCTTTTGCCGGCTATTTGTGAAGAACTGCTTTTCCGGGGCTATATTCTCGACGGTCTAACCCGCAAGTGGGGAGCAGTCGCGGGAATCGTTGTTTCCGGTTTATTGTTCGGGATATTTCATCTCGATCCGCACAGGCTAATTGCGACTGCTATTCTCGGGATAGTTTTCGGGACGATAGTCTGGCGAAGAAACTCGATTTTCTACGGCATGATTGGACATGTCTTGAACAACGGCATTGCTTTTGTTATAATAATTGTCGGCGAAACGGCCTTTACACTAAAATACATGGGCGAGGATTTTGCGCCACTGTGGTCGATATTCGCGGCGGCGGTTGTGTTTGCGATATGCTTACTCCCGCTTATTAAGGAACAAAATGTTAAACAATTATCGACGGACAACACACAACGATCATGATCGAAAATATTAAAATACCCGAACGCAAAGAGCTTCTCGGCACGACCGGAGAGGAATTTGAAAAGCTTTTCGATTCACTCGGCGAAAGGCCTTTCCGCGCCGGGCAAATATTGAAGTGGGTCTATCGACAACGCCTCCGCGATTTTGAGCCGATGACCGATATGCCTATCCCGCTTCGCGCAAAACTGGCCGAAATCGCAAAGATCGGGCGACTCGATATTGCAGAGAGAAAGACATCCGGGGACGCCGCGACGAAGCTCCTTTTCCGGCTCGGGGACGGCCAACTTATCGAAGCGGTGCATATCCCTTCCGGCGACAGAAACACGGCCTGCCTTTCGACTCAGGTGGGTTGCGCGCTCGGATGCCGTTTTTGCGCCACCGGGACGATGGGTTTCGAGCGCAATCTAAGCTCCGGCGAAATTGTCGGACAGTTGATAGGCCTCGAAGAGGAACTGGGCGTGTCGATGACAAACATCGTTTTTATGGGAATGGGCGAGCCTTTGCTGAATTTTACGGAGGTCATGCGCGCGCTGAAAATCTTCTCCGACGATTGCGCGTTTGGGTTCGGACACCGGCGTGTTACGATCTCCACAATCGGGATACCGGACAAAATCGACGAATTGCGGCGGTCTTCGCAAAAGCCCAAGCTCGCTATCTCTCTCAACGCCCCGGACGACAAACTCCGCGCGGAATTGATGCCGAAAGCCGCAGAGATAGCGAATGTCGCAGAAATTCTCGATAGCGCATCGGAATTCGCAAAGAAAACGGGAAGATGGTTCACCGTGGAATATGTCCTTCTCGGCGGTGTCAACGACAGCGTCGAACAGGCCGATCTTCTCGCCGAAAGGCTTCACCCGCTACCGTGCAAGGTCAATTTGATAAAATACAATCCAATCCCCGGCCTTCCTTTTAAACGGCCTTCCGACGGGACTGTTACAAGATTTCAGGGATATTTGCTCGAGGCCGGGATTACCGCGACACTTCGCGAAAGCAGGGGCCAATCGATCTCCGGCGCCTGCGGCATGCTCCGGTCGGCAAGGTCAGCGGCGGGGAATATATAAAAAAAAGGGCGACCGTTCGCATCCGCGCGGCGGTCGCCCCTTATTCTTCATACAACATTCAACATCAATAACTCTCCATCACCGGCCCGGCGAAATCGCCCTCGATACCACCCTGCACACC
>DAOWNU010000334.1 GCA_030642425.1 bacterium
AGGTGATTGCATTCGCAGGGATAGGAAACCCTGCGGGATTTCGTTCCACACTGGAGAGCTTGGGCGCCGAAGTCGTAAAAATCGTCCGTTTCCGGGATCATTATAAATATACTATCGAAGATATCGGGCGGATCGAGGCCTGCGCCGAAGAAATCGACGTGGATATACTCGTAACCACGGAGAAAGACGCGGTGCGCCTCGCCGGTCTGAAGCCGCGATTGGCAACTTATGTTTTGTCGATAGCATTTGCGCCGAATTATCCAGAACAAATTATCGAACTAATTGAAAATAAATTAGATATGGCGAATACTTAAACTATATTATTAAAAGAATGGGCTAACAATATGAATCTCAAAGAATACTCCGAATTATCGCGCGATGAATTGATCGAACGGATTTCGCGGGCAAAGAAAGAAAAAAACGCGGTCGTTCTCGGGCATAACTACCAGCGGGATGAAGTCCAGCGCGCCTGCGATATTTTAGGCGACAGCCTCGGCCTTTCGCGCTATGCCGCATCCACGGACGCCGATATTATCGTCTTCTGCGGCGTGATGTTCATGGCGGAGACCGCAAAAATACTCGCCCCGCAAAAACGTGTATTTATACCAGAAAAAGGCGCGGGATGCCCGCTTGCCGCCGGCGCGAATATGGAGGACGTTCTCAAACTAAAAGAAAAATATCCCGACCATATCGTTATCTCCTATGTCAATACTACCGCCGAAGTTAAGGCGGTTACCGATATCTGCTGCACCAGCGGAAACGCTATCGAGGTTGTGAGATCGGTGGGCGAAAAGCCGGTCATTTTTCTGCCGGACGAGAATCTTGGGATGTGGGTCAAAAAGACGCTCGGCAAGCAAAATATGATCCTGTGGGAAGGCGGATGTTATGTTCATCAGATGATCCGTCTCGAGCATCTCGAAGCCGCGCGCGCAAAATATCCGGAAGCCACGATAATTGTTCACCCGGAATGCCCCTATCTCGTTGTTAGCGCGGCGGATATGGTCGGCTCGACATCGGCGATGTTCAATTACGTAAAAGAGCACGACGAACATGTTATTCTCGGGACGGAAATCGGTCTTATCGAGCGAATTATTCGCGAAATCCCGGACAAAAAAGTCGATTGGCTCAAGCCGGACGCCGTCTGTTTCAACATGAAACAGATAACGCTGCCCAAGCTCGCGCGCTGTTTGGAAGAAGGCTTTTATGAGGTCGAACTCGAAGAGGAAATCCGCGCCGCCGCCGGGGGCGCAATTCGCAGAATGATAGAAATTGGGTGAGGTAAGATAATGTCAAAATTCAAAGCTTAAATGTCACCGGACGCCCGGTGGCGAAATGAAATCCAAAGCCCAAATGTCAAAAAGCCACTCCACACTTATTTTCCCCTTTTTTCTTGTTCATGTTTTTTACTTCTTTTGTAGTTTTAAATCTCCATATTCACCGCATCCAGCGCTGTTTGCGCAGCAAAAAGTGGGTTAAAGTCCACAAAAAGCCTGCCGGATATCTCAAAAAGCTCGTCGGATACCCTAAACAGCGGGCCGGATAGCACAAAAAGCCGGCTTTTTGACTTGACAGCCGCGCTGTTTATTGATACTGAGCCGCTTTTTACCTTGACCTGAGCGCTGTTTAATGCTATCGTCGCGCTTTTTATCTTTACAGCCCTGCTGTTTGCCCATCTGCATGCGCTTTCTGTCTTGACTCGGACGCTGTTTGCTGATATGCAAGGGCTTTTTGCCCTATATTTGGGTATTTTCACCCATTTTCAACGCTATCTCAAATAAACGACACGTTTTGTGATCTCCTCATCGCCGATTGTCGCCCTGACCAGATAGACGCCGGAACCGATTGATTCATCGGGTTGCCAGACGAATTCAGTTATCGGCGTCCGGTTATCGGCGCTTGTTGTTCTTCCTCGAACCCTCGAACCCTCGAACCCTCGAACCCTTTTTCCATTTATATCGAATATCTCCACGCGGGAGGGTCTCAGACCCTCCCCTACAGAAATTGTAATCGCCGAATTAAACGGATTCGGATAGGCAAATAATCCTATCCTGTCGGGCATGTTTTCCGCCGGGATAGTCATCGGATCGTTCAGGGGGAAGGGCGCGTATTCTATCGCCTCGATATCTCCGGGGAAACTGCCGGAGGCGTGCGGAACCTGCCATGAAAGCGGCGCGCCGTCGCCGGTGCCGTAGCCGCACGCGACAAGCCAAACCGTATCCGGTATTGCGCCGAATTGTGCGGCAACGTCGAAAGTGCCCTCGATAACGCCCGCCGGATCGGGATTCATAGCCGACTGGGGAGCCGCGACGTCGCAATCGAACCAGCCACACCATCCGGTGCCGTTTTCGCCGCCGAGATAGCACGACCATTGCGCGATACTGCCGTCTTTCGCCCAGGGGTGAAGCACGAGTGTTCCGGGAGAAATCGCCGCAAAAATGAAATGATCCTTAAGTGTCGGCTCGCCAATCCCCGCAGATGCCGTGGCGACATAGAGCCGGACGCCGTTGAAATGCGCCCATAACCCGTAGCCGCCGACAGTCGCGATCTCTTCCGAGATAGGATCGAGCGCGCCGTCCATGACATAAGTGTCCGGGCCGCCGGTGAGAAGTATATGATAATCGTATCCCGAATTGTTGTCCCATGAACCGTCGGAGAAATGGATCACGAAATCTATCACGCTGACCGGCTGTGTGGGATCGTCGAAAGGGCCGATGGTGATCGTATATGGCCCGCTTCCTATCAAAGGCGTTTCCACAGCTTCGCCGTCGCCCCAATCGAACGTTCCGGTCGGCCAATAAGCGGGGATCGGAGCGTTCCAGCCGTTGACTCCCCAGTGAAGATTACCGCCTATCGAAGCGTCCACGGTTATTACTATAGTATCGTCCACCGATGGCGCTTCGGGAATCCAGCTAACCGAGCTTCCGCTTCCGCCGCCGCTTTCTCCAACCCAAACATGGGAGATATTCGATCTCGTTTCGTTGCCGTAAATGTCGCGCGCGAAAATAAAGTAATCGACCAGCGCTTCCGTAACGCCCGTAACCTCCGCGGAATATCTTTGGGCTTTGTGTAACGGCGCGGGCGAAGTCATGCTCGGGCGGGTCTCTCCGGCCATCGGGATACTGCTCCATGGCCCGGCGTAGAGCATGTTGTCGTGATCGACTGTGCCGTCGGCAGCCGCACGATAATAGACGATTATTTGCTCGATAC
>DAOWNU010000298.1 GCA_030642425.1 bacterium
ATCTGTTCCCCCTCGAACCCTCGGACCCTCGAATCCTTGAACCCTTCTTCCGTTTATATCGAATATTACCACTCGATCCCTCGATCCCTCGACCCCTCGAACCCTTATCTTCACCGCCGAATTGAACGGGTTCGGAAAAGCCTCGATACAGAAATCCTCCGGTTTGCCGGCCTCAGAGACGTTTGTGGACGAATCGTGCAGGGCAACCGAAAAATCGCCGACAAGCGTGTTTCTGACATTGCCGATATTCGAGATAACGAGCCAATGCGGCGTGTTGCCGACTGCGGTCTCGATACCGCCGTAATCGCAGGCATCGATAATATTCAGAGCGGCAAAACTGTTTCCCGCCTCGAAAAGTGCGAATTGCGAATCGGAAAGGGCGAACATCGAAAAGCCAAAAGCGTCGCCCTCGTCCCATTCGAGGAAGGTCGCGTCGATGTCCATGAAAAAGGCGTCGTATTTGATAATTTCCCCCACCGGGCAAATCCGCGCGCCGAGATAGGCGGCGGGCGCATCGGTCGGCGTTTCGGCGGTGTATGAATATCCGGGAAGCGTGCCGTCGATGTCCATATAGCGATTATAACTGCTCCCATCGACAGTGTTGTTGACCATCGAAGTAACAAAGCCCGGGCCGGGATTGCCGCCGATCTCGGTATCGACGCGCCAGAAAAAATGACGCTCATCTCCAACCCAATCCACACACTGCCCGCGGCTGTTCGTGAACAGAAAGCAGTCGTATGAAATGACCGTGTCGCCATAAGTCCAGCTCTCCATCCCGATCATGACCCTAGCGCCGTCGATAGGATTATACAGAGCGTCGTGGACGTTCATATTGAGATATGCGATCTCGTGGCTGTATTTCTCAGTAACCGGAACACATTTGCTCTTGCCGGTGTGCTGATAGACCGTGCCGAAATCCTTGCCCCAGCCGTCGGCGTAGAGCCAGGAATTGTCCACATTGCCGCCGTCGATAGTGGACCAGCGATAGCCGTTGTAAAACTCGTTCCAGACGTGGTCGGTGCTGATCGACTCGACATTGACACAGGGGATCAACCCGACACGGCAAACGGCGGTTCGCATATCGGAATGCTCTCCGCATCGCCCTTTGTGTTTGGCGTAAATTCGCACAGGCTGAATGGGCCGCTCGGCGTCGGAGTCGAAAACGAGACAGTTGGCGATCCATTGCATCGCGATACCGATAGCGCCGTTGTCGGAAACGTCGTTAAAATTCCCTTTCCAGAGAAAATCGGTCGCGGCCAGAGAATCACCGAGCGCCCAGCATTCGAATGTTCCGGTCGTCTCGGCGATATCCCAAAAATATGTCCGCCAGAATTTGCCCGTCCATGGATCGACAATATCGCCGGTAAGCGGATAAATATACGCCGGATACTCGTCGCTGATTTTCGGAAACATGACGTGAAGATAATACATCTCCGGGTCGATAGTTATCGTATCGTAACCGACGAGATTGCTGTCCGTCGTGTAGTAGCGCGCGACCGTGTAATGATCTGGCCCGCCGGGGGTTCCGTAATCGACGATATCGACATAATTCAGGAAAGAATCGGCCATGTAAATATACTGCACATTTTCGGGCAGGAGGTAGGTCATCTCGGCCATCTCGAGAATTTCCGGGGCCATATTCGCAAGGCAATAGTATAATTCATCCAGCCAGAGCGGGTCTGCGGCGGCGAGCATATCGTCGTAATATTCGGCCATAAAACTACTTAGTCCGGCAAGATTCACCTGCAATTGATATTGCATATTGACGGGCGCCGATTCAATCCACGGGATAAGTGCGCTGTCAACATCGGCGATTCCCGGCTGCGTGTATCCGAGAGTTCCCGCGGCGACATCGACATAGACCGCCCGCCAATCACCGGGGCGAAGCATGACCCTAACCTGCATCGAATCCAGAGTGGTTGTCGGGGCGAAGTTGGTTTTCTGCGCGACGTTTTCCGAAAAGGTCTCTTCCGGGGAAACCGGATTGACCCACGCTTCACCAACTTTTAGTTCGGCATCGGGGAAAGCGCCGGTTGCGCCGCGCTGCGCGGATAGCGGGCAGGCGGCAATCAATATAGTGGTAAAGAGAATAATCATAAATTTCATTTTCTCTCCTTATTTGTAAAATTCAGTCGCTGTTTCAATCAATTTAATATATAAAACCGGGAAGTCAAGACGGATATTTTTTTCTGTTATTCCGGCATTTGCCGGAATGACCAATAATACAACCCTCGATTTGGCGACGAACGAATGCAATTCGTCCCTATGAGTATTCCCTTTTACCCATTACCCATTACCTAAATATACCATCTCGTATATTTAATTAGTAAAAAGCATTGTTTTTCAACGCAATTTATATATACTGGTTAGATGAAATATTTATTGTCAACAAAACAAGTGAGATACAATGAGCGTAATACTTAGCATCCTCTCGAACTTGCTCCATTATACTGTTGAAGTTCTACCGTCCCTCACCGCAGGATTCCTTATAAGCGGCATCGTTCACGAATTCATCCCCACCGGGCTTATCGAAAAGCACATGGGCGGCAAGGGAATAAAGCCGCTGCTTTACGCCACAATAGCCGGGACAATTCTTCCAATCTGCTGCGTCGGTTCTCTTCCGGTGGCCCTGAGCCTGCACAAAAAAGGAGCGCGCACCGGCTCGGTTGTAGCTTTCCTTGTCGCCACTCCGGCCACATCTATCTCGGCGCTATTGGTTTCCTACTCGCTCCTCGGGCTAAAATTCACGCTTTTCCTGTTCTCGACCGTTATTGTAATAGGTATTATCATGGGATTTTTGGCGGACGTCTTCAAATTCAAGCCGAAAAGCGAAACGGCGCCCAAATCCTGCTGTTCCGGTTCACGTCCCAATATCGACCCCGTCTGCGGCATGGTTGTCGCGACGGACACCGATCTCAAATTGGATTATAACGGCCAAACTATCTATTTCTGCTCACCGCATTGTGTCGAGGCATTCAAAAAATCCCCAGAGCAATACTTTGCTAATTGTCAAAGTGAAACATGTCACCAGAATGGCACATGTTGCGCCGAAGAATCCCACCACGTATCAAAGTTCAGCGAGAAGATTATTTCTGCGCTAAAATTCGCTTTCATCGAAATGCCACGGGATATCGGTCTGGAAATAATTGTCGGGATGCTTCTGGCCGCAGTCGTCGCCTCGATAAATCCCATAGGAGTTATAATCCAGCGTTATTTAAGCGGCTTTTGGGCCTTTCCTTTCAGCCTTCTCTCTGGCCTTCTTATGTATGTCTGCTCGACCGCGACCGTGCCTCTGGTTGCGGCCTTTCTGTCCCACGGGCTTAATCCGGGCGCAGGGATGGTTTTCCTCATTGTCGGACCGGTTACAAGCTGGGGAACTATTCTTGTTGTGAGAAAACATTTCGGCGGAAAAATGCTCGCCTTCTATCTTGTTTCTCTCAGCGTCCTCACACTTCTTGCCGGGATTCTTTTTATAATATAGAGCCGAAGCGAGCGAGCGCCGGTCAGGCTAACCCTCTTCCGAAA
>DAOWNU010000261.1 GCA_030642425.1 bacterium
CGGAAGCTCGAACCGGACGGTTGAATTCACTCTCAGAACGAGTTCCCATTCCCCGATGGGCGAAAGGTCGCGCTTAAGCTCGATGCCGTCGGCGACAAGGGCGCAAACTCTCTGTTCGCCGTCCGGGGTCAGCGGCGGCAGGGGGATATCGCCCGGGCCAAGATCGATCTCGGCGGAAGGCGCGTATCCGAACTCGAGCGTGAAATCATCCACGAAAAGCGCGCCGATCCATTCCGCAGCAGGCTCCGGGATCGGCCTTCTGCGGTATCCCGCCGGGACGTGCAGGACGCCGTCATTCATGCAAAGCAGCCAATAACCCGCGCCGGGCAGGAGAGAGTCCACGGGGATATAGGCCCCGCTATCGTAATAGAAAATATCTCCAATTATTCCACCGGCGGGCAGAACCTCGATATTCGAGACCGAAACCGCGCCGCCGGGCGCGCCGATCATATTCCAGCCGCGATATATCTGCCAGCGGTAACCTTCGATAATAGCGCCGGCAACCAGCACGTCGTAGGCGCTGTCGGCCCATATCCAGTAGCCCTCGCCGTCGCGGATAAAGTCGGCAAAGCCATAAGAGCTTGTCGGAGTGATATACCGGAACACTCCAAACCCGGTCTGGAAAACCTCGGCGGCGGGAATCTCCGCGGGAAGAAGCGGACTGCTGATCTGATTCCAGCCGGGGGAGATTTCGATAACGATAGCGTCCAGAACGGGCAGGAACCATTCGATAACGAGCGTGTCGTCCTCGTCGAAATATGCCACCGAATCGCGTTTCATGTCTATCAGGCCGTTCATCCGGAATTCGCCTTCGGGGAGATGCCCGGGATTCCAGCGCGCCACGCCGACCGGCTCGTCCTCCGTGATAACGTGCCAGAATTTTGGCGGCGCGGATTCGCGGAAATCGCGGCTCAGCTTTGTGATAGACGTGTGATCCGGATCGTCTATCGGGAACCAACCGTCCACTTTCCAGACTGGCGGCGGAAGATATTGAATATCCAGACCGGGATCGAACATATCGCCCGCGCCCGGAACGGCCCCGAATGTCAGGACATGATCCTCGGTCGGGACTCCCTCCGAACGGTTAAGTCGAAGATCGCATGTGAAATACTCCGGCGACAGCTCGACAACGACAAGTCCGGCGGTCCAGCTAACCCCCGGTATCCCGTTGTTGAGAACCATGTTATCCACATAGATAGGGGAATAATCGCCGCCGGTCGCCTCGCATGGCACTCTCGCGAGCATATTTACAAGAATCCCGCCCGGCCCTCCGGAGATAGTGCCGCCGTATATTTTGGCCTCGATAATTCCCGAATCGGGATAGGTGGTCAGGCCCGTGACTATCCAGCCATCGGTCAGCGAGCTGTCGGTGACAATTCCAATCGGGACGAGCACGCTTGGATCGACCCTGAACCTCATTGTCGCGCTGTCGATCCACGTATATTCGAGGCTGTCGATGAACAGCGGCACGAGCAGGGTTTCGCATCGCGCGCCATAGACGACCGGGAACCAGACCTCCCGCGCGCGCTGGGAGATAAAAACGGTCGTTGTGTCGAATCCCCGGTTGCAGAAAGAATCCCGCGCCGCGACGATTACTGTGCACGAAGGGCAATAGACCATCGGAACGGGCCAGATAAATTCGGTATCGCCGACAGCGTAATGCTCGTCTATGCCGCAGCCGGTAAAATGAAGGCTGCAGATGTCGCCGATCCAGAACAGGTCGTCCACGTCCCATTCTATCAGAACGGAATCGCCGGGAAGCAGCGTGTCCGCAATTATCGAAAGTGAAACATCCGGCGGGCGCGAATCGAGCGGGCCGAAAGCGTCGCCGAAAATCGACATAGAATCCGAGATCATTATCTTGTAGAAATTCCGCGTTTCGTTATTCTGATACCACAAATATTCGCCGTCGGAACACAGGCCTTCCGCGCCGCATCCGATATTCGGCACGGGATAACAACCGACGAACGCGGGGATATTCAGGTCGATCTGAATGATCCTTCCGAAATTATTGTTCCCCCAGAGATAGCCGCCGGCAAATGCAAGGCCCTCCATCGTAAAGCATGTATCCAGCGGAGCCAGAAGAAGAGTGTCCCACGAAGCCACGGGGAAAGTGGACGCGGCGTCTATCAGGAACACATACATGGTGTCGCAAGCGGAATTGTAATAGCCGATGATAATGCTGTCGCCCAGAACGTGGACGCCCTGTATCGCGCTGCCGGAGGCGGGAACTGTGACTAAAAGTTCTTCGACTTCGGTTGAAACATTGATCCGATAAAGCTGTGTCGGAGCGGTTCCGGAGCGGGGAAAATAGACGTAGCCGTCGCTGATATCGATATCGCTGTTATATCCCGTGCCAATAAATATTGTGTCAACGGGCTCGCCGGTCAGGCTCGCCGCCTTGTATAGGTTTCCGGCGGTGTAATCGTATATCCAGAAGAAACCGTCCTCATATCCGAGGCCGTGTCCGTAACGCGGGTGGGAGCTTATATCTATCGAGTCGATTATTGTGAATGTGTCGAGCAATCCCAATCCCCGGACTTCCAGCGCCCAATCGAACCCCTCGCTGTCCGGCATATCGGCGCTCATCACCCATTTGAAACAATGCTCCCCCGGCAAAACGTCCGCGCCCATGTCGCCGTCGTCTTCGAGCAGGGTGATAAGCGGAACATCCCACGTCGCCCCGCTGTCCGCGCTCATTGTAATCGAAATGTCGGCTGTATCGCCGCTTAGAATGTAACAAAGGTGAACAATATTGCTGTCGTTACAGTCAGTTTCCTCCCAAAACCAGACCGAATCTATTGTAGCTATTACTTCCGGTTCGTGCGGGCATGTGTCCGAGGAAAACATCTCCTGGCCGTCGTTGGAGTCGAGGTCTTGCTGGCGAAGCTGAAGCCCGTAATTTGGTCCGGCAACCCAGTGCTCATAAAGCGTGTCGATATTCAACACGAACCAGCCCTCCCAATCGGGAGTAGACGGGGTGAATCGGTCGGACATTATCGTTAAATCTACTGTCGGGGCGGTCTCCCATGTGATCGCCATCTCTATCCATGCGCTGGTGACGAGATAGGCCTGTATCCAGTTCGTATTTGTTGCTGTGCCGGTCTTATACAACCATATCTGACAACTTTCGAGCGAATCGTAGACTGTAACCAGCGTGTCAAACATGACAAACGAGCGCCTTGTCCAATGCCAATCCTCTTTCAGCGCAAGATGAAGATGTTCGCCATAGTTGATATTATCGCAATAAATGCCATCCGTGGGCCAGTCGCCATTGTGGCAGATGTAAGTATCTAAGCCGTCGCAAGGTTGGTAAATGAGGCTGTCCAACGAACCGCCCGTCCAATATAAGACGCGAAGCTTCGGCACGACAATCTCCTGTCCGAAAGCAGTTATGACAAAGCAAAGCACAATTGTTGCAACGAAAATTCTTTTCATATCGACCTTCCTCCGATTGTTCGATAACAATTTTTTTATAAAGAATGATAATACATTATTCGAAAATAACAAGTTATTTGAGATTGCTTTTTCGGTAAAAATCAGCGATCTATAATTGTTCGATATGCGGTCGCGCTTGGGGAACATTGCGGGTGCATTGATATTATTGAAGGAAACTACTATTAAAAAAAAACATTGACAAACAAAAGACGCGGGGATATATTTAGTCGTTGGAAATGCGGGAGTAGCTCAGTTGGTAGAGCACGACCTTGCCAAGGTCGCTGTCGCGGGTTCAAGTCCCGTCTCCCGCTTTTTAAGATTAGCGGCAGGACCGCACGGGTCGGTGAGTTGTCGCCGGTTTTTTTGGTTGATATTTATTTCGGGGCGGCATAGCCAAGTGGTAAGGCAGAGGTCTGCAAA
>DAOWNU010000127.1 GCA_030642425.1 bacterium
ATCGCACAGGGGGAAATAAAGCCCGGCGAGCAGCAAGTCGATGTCGAGCAGGAAAAGCTTTCGGGCGATACGGTTGTCGCTCAAGAGAAACCCATCCCCGCTAAGGCCTGCTCCAATCCGGCGCCGAATTTCACTCTTAAAGACATCGATAAGCAGGACGTTTCCCTTTCCGATTTCAGCGGGAAAGTCGTGATAATCGATTTCTGGGCCACGTGGTGCCGACCGTGCGTTATGGGAATCCCGGACCTCATTTCCCTGCAGGAGGAATATGGCTCAGAAAATCTGGTCGTAATCGGTATCTCGCTGGACAGGCAGCCGGCGAAGGTTCCAAGATTCGCGAAACAAATGAAAATGACCTATCCCGTGCTTTTTGCAACCAACGATGTTATAAGAAGTTACGGCAATGTCACCTCGATACCGACAACATTTATTATCGACAGGGGCGGATGTATCAAGCAGAAATTAGTTGGACTTCACCCCAAGGCCGAATTGCAGAAATATATCAAACCCCTGATCGCGGAGAGCGTGTAGCAATGGCGGAGAATATCCTGAAATTGAGCGTGAGACTGGCGAGCGATATGACATTGGTTGCCCGCTCGGACAGCGGACACTGGACTATTATGGACGTTCCCGAGTCTGTCGGCGGCCACGAGGGCGCGATGCACCCTTTCGAGCATCTGTTCGCGTCGCTTGCCGGATGCACCGGCTCCGACGTCCTGTTCGTCATGCGCAAAAAGCGGATCCCGCTCGACGATTTTCGTATCGAGATCGAGGCTCAACGCAAAGACACGCACCCGAAGGTTCCAACCGATATTCACATTCATTATACTTTTGTGGGGCCGGATATCCCCGAAAGCGCGGTGATCAAGGCTATCGACCTTTCGGAGAACAAATACTGCTCCGTCTCGGCCATATTGAAGGCCACGGCTAAAATGACTTCGAGCTACGAGATACTCACGCCCGAAGAGGCGCGGGAAAAATTCTCCAACGTGCGAAAGAAGTAATTCGATATAGGATCATTTAAAACCGATGCTAATTGCTAATCGATCATTTAAATTGAATTTCCTCAAATAATCCTTTGTGTTGACAATCGGCGCCTCGCACCTTACCTTATATTATAGGTCATTTAGAAAAGGAGAAAAATGAATCCAGCAAAGGCAACACTATCCACGGTTCTTATCGCTATCACGGTCATTATTGTCGTGATAGTTCTGCTCGCGGCGATAACTGTCGTGCCAGCCGGGCATGTGGGCGTGATAGTCCTGTTCGGCAAAGTCAAACCGAATTCGATTCAGCCGGGATTGCATCTGGTCAACCCGCTTGCGAATGTCAAGAAAATGGAAACCAGATTGCAGGAATACACAATGTCCGTGGCGAGCGGAGAGGGCGCATTCCGGGGCGACGACGCTATCGACGCGCTGACCTCCGAAGGCCTTAAGGTCCGGCTCGATATCACGGCCTGGTTCAGGCTCTTGCCGGATAAAGCCCCTAAGGTCTATAATGAGATCGGGTTGAATTACGCCAGCAAGATAATACGACCCACGCTCCGAACCGCGATCCGCGACGTGGTTGTGAAATTTACCGCCGAGGACATTTATTCCGCGAAAAGGGATTCTGTGGTCAAAGCGATAAATATCAAGGCGATAGAACTTATCGGAGATAGAGGAATGATCCTCGACCGGATACTGCTCCGCAACGTTATCCTGCCCATAAAAATACAGGACGCTATCGACGCCAAGCTCGCGGCCGATCAGGAAGCCCGCAAGATGGAGTTCGTTCTTCAGAAAGAGGTTCTGGAGAAGGAGAGAAGAATTATCGAGGCGGAGGGTATCCGCGAGGCGAACCGGATTATCGCCGCGGGGCTGACTACGAACTACCTGCGCTGGTATCGGATAGAGATGCTCAAGCAACTCGTGAATTCGCCGAACAACACGATAATAATGATCCCGGAGGATTTCAGTTCCTCGCCGGTTATACTGAACACTAATTGATCCCCGCAGGATAATACATCTCGTTACTCCGGGTCGATAGTGTGTAAATGCGCGACGCAGAGCGTCGAAAGAATGTTCCAACGGAGACCGTTGGAACAAGAAGAAAAATATTACTTCTCGTTACACCGCTCCGCGGTGTAACGTTATGGGCGACGCTCCGCGTCGATAGGGTGGCGGAAATACGCGATATCGCCCGTCGAAAAAAAGGTATTGACATTTCGGGTGTCATAGAGTAAATTTGCAAAGATTGTTTTTGTAAATAACAAATCCTAAGAAGGAGGAAAGATGAGAAAGGCAATGTTAGTCGTTTTTGCCGCACTTGTTTTGAGTCTTATGTTTTCAGGCTGCGTGGACAATACAGGCGGCGCGCCAATGAAACAGGAGATCGAAAGGCTCGAGGCAAAGATCGATCAACTCGAAGAAAAGATCGTTGAACTCGAGAAGATTGTCGAGATCGAGACGGCGGAAGAGGCCGAAGAAGAGGTTGTCGATGCGGGCAAGCCCGAAGCCAAACCCGCAGCAGAAGCCAAACCCGCGACCGGCGGCGAAGGCAAAGGAACCGCTGGAAGCGCCAAAGGCGCACGAGTAAAGTAACCTAAACGAAAGGAATAAAATGAAAAAACTATTTTTACTGCTTCTTCTCGTGCCGTTCATTATTGTGATGACCGGTTGCGAAGAGGACCCGACCGAAGCAATCGGCGCCCCGAACGCGCTGCAGCTTGTTGGCGCCACGAACGGCGTCGATCTGGTTCTGACATGGTCGCCGAGTTCGACAGTCGATATCGACGGCTACAAAATCCGTTTCGAAGGCACTGAAATCTGGGATGGCACCGCAACAACATATACCCATGTCGCTCCGACGCTCGGTGAATATGAAATCGTTGCCTATCTTGGCAGTGACGAATCCGACGCTCTCGATCACGATACCGAAGACGACGTGGCGACCGGAACCGGCACGATCTTCGCCTACTATACAACAGGGCAGTCCGGTTACGGCTGGAATCTTTCCACCGGAACTGGCGCGGTCTATAGCTTCACCACGGGCAATGCCGCATCGATCGATTTCTACTACGATGCCGATGACGATTTCACCAGCGCGGATGTCTATAGCGGCGATTTCCCCAATGAAACCGGCTTGCATGCTTCGTCAACTTCTTATGATGCGCTTAATACCGTCCCGTCCACCGGCGAGGCCTCCTACTACAACTACATTACCCCATCCCTCAACGACACATACGCGTTGATAGTCAAGAAAGATCGCTCTTACGGCAATTTTGCCAAGATCGAGATTACAGCAATGGATGGCACCGCAAATTCGGCCACATTCCGCTGGACTTTCCAGACAATCGAGAAATGGCGCAGGATTGACTGATCTATTTCGATAGAAAGCCAATTGAAACCGGGCGCTTCAGCGTCCGGTTTTTTTATTTCCCTTGTGCAATACGGGGAAATGGAGTATATTGAAGACAATGCAGAATATCGTGGCTAAAACCAACAAATCGCTTGACAAAACCGGATTGAGATCGTTTCTTTCTATATGTTCTTTGAATTGATTTTCGGGTGGTTCGAGGCGGGTTTCGGGTTGCGCGAGGCGAAATACGCGACCGCGTGGTCGTTTGATCGCGTTGCGAGACGCATTGATCGATAGTCCCGCCCGATTGTTGACATACTCTACCAATTCTACCGGATGACGGTGTCGTTCGACCCGTTTCTCAACCCGACCGATCACTTTTTCGACTCAATTGATGAAATCAATCGACCGGAATGAGCTGTCAATTGGGTAGAATGAGCTGTCAATCGACTGGAATGAGGTATCAATCGGGTAGAATGAGCTGTCAATCGACTGGAATGAGCTATCAATCGGATAGAATGAGCTATCAATCGACTGGAATGAGCTATCAACAGGCCCGCAGTCGGTCGTTACCGACCCGCAAAGCGTGGAACATGGCGTCTTGCACGAATTTTAACTTGCAAAACGGAAAATGACGCATTAGATTAGATACGAAATCGAATAGAACTGAGGAGTAAATAATGCCAGAAAACCAAGTAGAAAATAACGATGCGGATAGATTCGACCTCTATAAAGATTTCGTTGATTCGTGCCGAAATGAAGTAAAAGAAATCAGGCAAGAATACAGAAGGAAATGGTTTGGGTTAATTGCAATAATAACTATTTTAGGCGTAATTCTTGGTATTATCGGTTTTTCTAGTTTTAAAGATGTCGAGAAAGGACTTGAGGAAATAAAAAGCCAAATGTTAGCCGGAGTAGAGGACTCACTTAAAAGAGGGATAGGTGAGATTTTAAACTCAGAAGAGACCAAGATATTAATGGAAACAAGAACTTTATCAGAAGCATCTCGTATTGCAGATGAGAAAGTCAGCGATATTGCAGATAACACCTTTTCACCGTTAGAGAGAGAATTAGAAGCGCGATTAAGTGAAATCAAAGAAGAAGGCGCGAAAATCAAAGCAGTTAGCGAAGAAATTGTAGTTAACAGCGAAAAAATATCTAAGCTTAGCGAATATCAAGAGACCGTAATAAAAGCGACTGGCTACGACCGATTTGGTTTTGAAAAGTTGTTTTACAAGGAGATTCAAGGATATGAAGAGGAATCTGATAGAATAACTTCGACAATGAAATATGTTGTTGAAAACACTATAAACGGGACATACTGGTTGTTGAATAAAAATCAGACTTTACCGTATGATAGTATCACACCGCCTTACATTGAAAATGAATTTAAAACTCGGCCAGATGATTATTTAGTGCTTTTCATGAATACTTATTGGTTAACTGGTCCACATGATTCTAAAAAAGATGAAAATAAAATAGAAGTATTTGTAAAAATATTGAAAAAAGAAGAGAATTTATTACTCGCTTATCAAATAGCCCGTTTTTTAAGTTCCTATGATCATAAAAATTCTTTCGATTTCAGGGAACATATAGCTTACTGGGAAGAGCATGGTTATCCTGTTTCTCAATGACGGGGCGAAATACTATAAATGGAAAAAGTGAAATCGAAGATTTTGAAATGACCAACGATAGAACAAACATTTTATAAGGAGGAATTGTGCTCATATTTCTGGACAACAACTTTGCACGGGACTTTCTCGCGCTAAGAACCGCGCGGCTGCTCGCGCTAAAAACGTATATCCTCGCATGGAAAGACATCCTGTTCATCCCGGATCATATCGTGAATTGGGCGCTGGCGGCCTACGATAACTGGAGCGCGGCGCTCGGAAAATCGCAAATCCAAATGGGAGAGGAAAGGGTCGCTTTCGAGGCCATGCACGACGCCGACAAGCTCACGTTCGAATACTATGCCAGATGCAAGGCGCTTATTATCGATACTTACGGCTTCGATGACGCGAAGCTGAAGATTTACTGTGTGACCGAGCGGTTTCCGCAAGACCGCAAACGCCGCCTGGATGCGGTCGAAGATATTCTCAAGGCACATGCGAACCTTGTCGCATCCGGCGACCCCGATGTCCTGCCCGACGTTTTCATTAACAAACTGCAAACCTACTTCGATGGCTCGAACGGCGCGTGGGCCAGTTTTGTTGTTAAGGAAGAACCTGAGGCAAGAGCCGCGATTGACGAGCAGGACATGCTTTTCAACGCGGACTCGGAGAAGCTGGCGGTGCTCTATTCGTGGGTGCTGATGACGTGGAGCCGTTACGAGCCGTTCCTTGTGCAGCTCGGGTTTGCGCCGAAAACAGGTCAGCAGGGTGGCGGTGGCGGGGATGTTCCCGCGGCGCCGATAGGGTTCGAGCTGAAATGGCTCGAACCGTTCCTCAAGATCGAGTGGCTGGCGGTCGAGGGCGCAACATCGTATCAAATCGCGTTCTCCGTTGATGACGGCGCGACATGGGAAGAACTGTTCTCCGGCAGCGATTTCGAGTTCGAGTATGAGCCTCCCGATGGCAAGCGGCATTATCATGTCCGCGCGCGCAATGCCAACGGCTACGGCGACTGGTCGGGGATTATCGAATACGAGGTTCCGGTCGAGCCGCCGGTCGGCGAGTGGCCGAACGCGCTGACCGGGCTTTACGCGAATTATTCGGATTTCCCATCGCCGATAATCATCGTCGGCCATGACGGCCAGACCGGCGCGGAATCCTACCGGCTCAAGCGCCTGAAGGTCTTGATTACCGATCCCGATCCGACGGACGCGGATATGCCGGTCGATAATTATGTCGAGGGCCTGACGGCGGATCCTTATGCCGACACGGATATCGCCCCCGGCGACAAGTGCGCGTATTGGG
>DAOWNU010000314.1 GCA_030642425.1 bacterium
TATCGACCAAAATCCCCCGCAGGGCGAGGCATTTTCCTCCCCCTTTTTTTTTTCCGCCATTCCGCCTTTTTTCAAATAAATATTTTAAATTATCCGCTTGCCTTATCCAAATTTACGGGCTATAATATGGTTCGGGAAGATTTACTAAGCCGAGAGGAGGCGACGTGTATTTTGTTGTATTAGTGTTAAGCAGCGCCGGTTTTGTGTGTATTTTGAATTCGTCGCAGGCTGCGGCGGAGGAGAAAATACTCGAGGAGATTGTTAAAGAGGCCCGTGCCCGCGCAAAAGTTGCGGATACGACCGCGGTTGTGGAGCGGGAAGAATAGCCCCATTCGCTGCTGTGATATAGAAACATCGATAACCTCGGATCGCGACAGTTTTCAAGAACCTAACATAAGGAGTAATTATGAAGAAGACGTTTGCGTGGATGTTGATTGTTGCTGTGGGTTTGATGGCTTTTGGGTGCCTGACTTTTGAATCGAAAGAATACTATTGGGAGATCGATTCCGACGGCAGCGGTTCGGGCCGGATTGTCTGGCGGAATCTTTTCTCGAACGGCAATGAAGACGAGGACGGCTCGGCGGAGGATTTCGTCTCCCTGATAGACGATTATCTTGAAGGTGAAAGTCTCGGCGACGAAAACGACGCCTTTAAGAATGTCAAGAAAAGGCTCTTTGTCGAGGACGGCGTTCTTTGCGGCGAGATGACTTTCGAGTTCGGCAGGCTTACCGACGCCAGCTTCTACAGGCACAAGGGCGAAGGCCCTTATATGTTCATGCTCGCCACTTCGGACGAAATATACTACAAATCCAACGGCGACTGGGGCGGAGACGATTTCCAGATTATTTTCTGGGAATCCGGCACAAAGAAACTCGAGCTTGTTACCACACTCGGCGATCCCGAAGAGGACGGTGTTGTGGAACTACTCGATTATTTCAGCGATTGGGAAAAGGACGGAACGCTGCCCGAAGTTGTCGAAGAAGATTATTGATTTGACGGTTATTTCGGCGCGTTGGATTATTTTAGGCGGCCAATACTTTTTGGCCGCCTTTTATTATTTATGGGTTTGCGCGTTAAAACTTGATATCGAAACTGTCGAACCCGCCCTGCGGCTCGTCTTCACTTAATATCACGTTTTTCACGACCGCGCTCATCGGGCCTTTTTTCAATTCCAAAATGAACTCGTTCACGGCCTCGACCGGCCCTTCGGCGACCGTCTCGACCGAGCCGTCGTAGTTGTTCCTAACCCATCCGTAAATGCCCAGCCTGTTTGCCGCCCGGACAGTGAACCATCTGTAACCGACGCCCTGAACGTAGCCATCGACAACGGCTCTTATGCGTTTTTGGCCCATATTCTTTCCTCTATCATTTTCAGGGCTTCAGCAGGCGTGTTCGCCGGAATTGTTCCCGCAATTTGCCAGGGGCAAAGCAATGTTACGACCGGCTTTTCGAGTTGGAGAAAGAAAGCGATCTCGCTGAGTGTGCCAAAACTTCCCGAAATCGCGATTGCGGCGTCGGCGGAATGCGCGATAATACTGTTTCTGGCGATCCCCATCCCGGTGGCGATTGGCATATCGATGAAATCGTTGGCCTCGTAACGGTTATTGCCCAAGAGAATTCCGATAGTGGTTCCGCTGGCGGATTTTGCGCCTCGACATGCGGCTTCCATAACCCCGCCGTATCCGCCGCAAATCAGTTGATAACCCCGCCGCGCGATCATCTCGCCGATCTTTTCGGCCCCGGCAAGCGCTTCCGGATCGGCCATCCGCCCGCCGATAACCGCTATTTGTGCTTTTTGTGATTTCATGGGAGTTCGATAAAAAAATTGTTTCTATTTAAATGTCGAAATCAAATGCCACCGAGCGTCCGGTGACATATGTGCTTTGACATTTGAATTTTTTACTTAAATGAGCCGGATTCACGAATATTTACCCGCTCCCGTTTTTCATATAAAAAAAAGGGGACCTCACGGCCCCCTTGCAAAATCGGGGCGCCCAGATTCGAACTGGGGACCTTTCGGACCCGAACCGAACGCGCTACCAGACTGCGCTACGCCCCGAAAAAATCTTTTAAACGATCCAGAGGCCTAAAAAGACCGAAAGGAGAATATATAGTTGAAAAGCCCATGTGCAAGGAAAATTTTCTTCTTCGCGGAATATTCATTGTGATTTCTATCAAATTCAACTATATTACTCGATGTGAAAGAGAAAAAGGATTACATGTCAAAAAAGATAAAAACAGCGTTTGGGTGCCAAAACTGCGGCCACCGCCATCCGAAATGGCAGGGGCGATGCAGCTCCTGCGGCGAGTGGAACACGCTTGTCGAAGAGGTTATCGAGGCCGTAAAATCGACAAACGTAGCCGGGATAGCGTCGAATCCGCCGATGCCGCTGTCGCGCGCGGACATCTCGCAAGTGGCGAGAATCCAATCCGGTTTCGGCGAGCTGGACCGCGTCCTGGGTGGTGGGATCGTGCCGGGAAGTGTGATACTCCTTTCGGGCGAGCCGGGGATCGGAAAATCGACCATGCTTCTTCAAGCCGGTCTGCGTATCGCCGGGACGGGGAAAAAACTGCTCTACGTCGCCGCAGAAGAATCCCCCGGACAAATAAAACTTCGCGCGGACAAGATAGAGCCGGTCGGCTCGCCCGACAACGTTTTCCTGATGGCCGAAAATTCCGTGGAATCCGTTCTCGCGTCCGCCGGCGATTTCGATGTGATAATTGTGGACTCGATTCAGGCCATGGCATCGGAGGAGATCTCCGGCGCGCCGGGGAATATCGGACAGGTGCGCCAATCGACGGCGCTCTTCATAGAACTGGCAAAAAAACGGCACATACCGGTTTTTATTGTGGGCCATGTCACGAAAAGCGGGGCAGTCGCCGGGCCGAAAGTTCTCGAACATGCGGTTGACGTCGTCCTCACACTCGAAGGCGACCGCCAGAACGAGCTTCGGCTTCTTCGCTCGAGCAAGAACCGTTTCGGCGCCACCGGCGAGATAGGCGTGTTCTCGATGGGAGAAAAAGGTTTCGCCGAAGTCGAGAATCCTTCCGCCGCATTTCTCGGGCAGCACGAAAGGCCGGTGCCCGGTTCCGTCGTTTTCGCGGGGATGGAGGGTATGAGACCACTTTTCGTCGAGATACAGGCGCTCGCCGCGCCCGCCGCCTACGGTTCCCCGCAGCGGGTCGTCCAGGGACTCGATCAGGGGCGCTTGATAATGCTCGCGGCGATTCTGGAACGCAGGGCGGGTCTGCCGCTTTCACGTCAGGACCTGTTTGTCAACGTGGTTGGAGGCGTAAATTTAAGCGAGCGTTCCGCCGACCTCGCAGTCGTTCTGGCGATTCTGA
>DAOWNU010000107.1 GCA_030642425.1 bacterium
CATCCCCTCGACAGCGGGCGTGCTTTCGTATGAATATCCCGCAGCGAAAAAATCCCACGGGCGGGCCGCCATGCCGAGTATCCAGCCGTTTTTCCAACCGCCGCCCCATGCCTGCGATTTATCCCACATTCGGAGATATCCAACGCCAAAAGTTCTGTCGCCGAATCCCGCGCCGAGCGACCAGCGATAGACGCTCCCGAGGCGCTCATAGCCCAGACCAAGCCCCTCGATATTTATCAGGAAGCCGTGGTTATTGTCGATTCCGATATCGGAGAGCGAATCCGTGCACATATTGGCGAACAGCGCCGTTTCCATGCCGTGCCCTAGCCCGAGATACCCCGGATTGAGGCGCATCCCGCGAATATCGTCAACAGTGGCCACGCCCATGGCCGGTCCCTGGGCAAAGGCAACCGCCGCAAGAAGGCTAAACACAACGATAACAAGAATTTTCTCTCTCATTTTACTCTCCAAAGAATGGGATTATTGTCGAATTAAATTATTTATCCTGTGGAATTTAGAAGAAGTGATTGAACCTACTATCAAACAACTATTAAACGGATTTTGGGTTATGATTTCTTTTTCTCTTTGTATTTGAGTATGCCCTTGACAAGTATCTCTATCCCGTTCGAGGCTTTTGCGAGCGAACTGTTCGCCGAAATCCCCGCTGTGGAAAAAATCAGGTTCTGCTGGTCGATAATAACCTCCTGCGGGCCGACATTGACCGGTGGGATTCCAAGGCTCGACAAATCTGCGGTGAGCGCTGCGTCCTCGCCCAGCGTAATAATAGGCTCTTCGATTGTCTGTTTCAGAGCCACCATAACAAGCGCGCCGCCATACCCGATAGTCCCTATGAGCCTTTTGCGGACGTGCATCCCGACTATCAGATTTTGAACTGAACGAACGATCCGGGCGTCGGAGCCAGCTTCCGCAATATTGGAGAGAACGGTAATCGGGCCTCTGCCGCCGGGGATAATCAATGCGCGAAGCTCTTTAGGCTCGATATTTTCCACGGGAACCGCCTCGCCTCGAACGACCGGCGCGCATTCTTCGAACAGATCGCGGGGTTTAATTGTCCTGCCCCTTCCGGCCACGGGTGTTATCTCCGTTGGAATCAGGCAAAGGGGAACGGTCCCGCCGCGCTCTATCTCGCGATAGATAAAGGACAGTTCAAGAATCTGCGTTCCTTTTTCCGCCCCAAGTCCGGAGAGAAGTATGCCAATTTTAGCCGACAAGACCGGCTATGCTTCTTTGGGCATTACATTTACGGATTTCTTACCGAAGCGGTTCTTTGCAAATTCGACCACGCCATCGACAAGGCTGAAAAGGGTATTGTCCTTTCCCTTGCCGACATTGCGCCCGGGGTGAAAATGTGTGCCGTTCTGCCTGACTATTATATTTCCCGCGATAACTTCTTCTCCGGCATAGCGTTTCACTCCGAGGCGCTGCCCCTGTGAATCGCGGCCGTTGCGAGAACTTCCTACACCTTTCTTATGTGCCACAATATCCTCCTGTGTTCATATCCACAAATAATTTGTTCAATTTATATATTTATTTTAAAAAGGCAAGGAATTTTTTAAAAATTGGTTCACACGGGCTGGTTTTATGCCCACCCGAATTTGCCGGTCGTTGAGCGGAGTCGAAACGACTTTTTTATCGAGCGAGACGCTCGACCTATTAGGGTGGATAAAAAAATCCCAACATAATAGACGCGGCGTCCCGCCGCGTATTTCCCCGGTAAACTCCCTTCGACAGGCTCCCTTCGACAGGCTCAGGGCAAGCAGGGCAAGCAAGGAACGAACGGTCCGGTCGTTGAGTAGGGCTTTAGCCCATATCGAAACGCCCTTCGACAAGCTCAGGGAGCGAACACAAGCCGGTCGTTGAGCGGAGCCGAAACGTAAGGCGGTTGGGAGGTCGCCTTTTTTTTATATTACGATCAGCACCGCTGGATTTCGCCTCGGTGGCCGGAATGACCGGCACGCGCCGGAGGGTTAGGTTTCTTTGGCCGAACTACTCCAGGCGGTATTCGGTAAGGCTCGCGTCTATCGAACCTATCACGATCCGGGTTTTCATCAGGACGGGCATTTTCTTTTCGTCGTCGGTGAGCCAGATATAGACATTTCCCTTGTGCTCGAATAATCCCGGCGACTTCAATATCGGCTCCACCACGATAGTCTGGAAAGTTCCCGCCGGAACTTTGACCTCCTCGCGGCGCAGGACGGCCACCCGCAGCGGGTAGTTTTTGCCGTCGGTGTGGTTCGGCAGGAAGAATGTGTCCCCCGGCTCGAATTCGAGTGTTCGGAAATAATAAAAGGCGGCGAGAATATCCAATACGCGTGGGTAGGTTTCGATATCGTAGCCCTTCGAGATGGCCCGGTGGTTTTCCTGATCGAAAGTGAACCAGCGGTCGGCGTGATATTTGCCCTCGGAAAGGTGTTTTTCGTGTCGAAGAGAGTAGAATTCCTCGGTATCGAGCAGCGAGACAACCCTGTCCTCCACCGGGAATATCAGCGAAAAAGTCTTGTTGGTTCCCGCTTTTGTCTGGATATTATATGTCAGCCTGCCCTTGTATTCGACTATCGAAAGGACCTCCATCTCCGCCCATCCGGCGTTGACAAAGCCGTAATCGATAGAGAATTTAAGAAATTCGCCCGGCTTAAAAGCCTCGGTGTGAACCGGAACCGGTATCTCCACCGAATCGAGCGCATGGAGAGCGAGTTCAGCCTTTTTTGGGTCGGTTTCCACTTTGGCTATCAGGGTGAAAACGGCGATCGTTAAAAGCAGCAGGCATAGTTTATATTCGGGTTTCATTTTCTATCTCCGGGAATATCCTCTCGATGTGCTCGCGTATTAAATCGCGTGTTTTCCTAAAGTTGCGCAAGTCGCTTCCAACTGGATCGGGCACTTCCTCGTTTTTCGCGCCAGAGCCGAATCCGCCGATAAGAAAAATCCTCGACGAAATTCCGGGCGCAAGTTCTTTGCAATAATCTATTTGCGCATTTTCCATGCCAAAGACATAATCGAAACTGCGAAGCAATTCCGGTGTGACCCCACGGCTTCTATGACCCCCGATATTCACCCCCATCTCTTCGCAGGCCAGAATCGCATTTTCCGACGCCGGTTCCCCGATTAGGCCGAGAGTCCCCGCAGATTCAATTTCCCATTCGTTTAGACCGTGACCGGCGGCCCTTTTTTTTCCAAGGCCTTCGGCAATCGGCGAGCGACAGGTATTTCCAAGGCATACGAAGAGTATTTTCATAAGGACGGGTTTTTGATAGTGGTTATATCATTATTTGAGATTGCTGAAAAACGGTGAATTTGAGTATTATTAGTAAAAAATGTCAAATGTCAAAATCCTAATGACAAATGAAGCTCAAATGACTTAATGTCAAATGTCAAATTGGTCGGCAATGCCAACGGATACTTTACTCCACTGTTTTTTCGACGAAAATCAGCGGACTCATCTCAGTATCTCCGTCTCCGGGAAGGCCTCGACGATACTGCTCACCGGCACGGCGCCTTCACGAAGTATTTTAATTTTTTTCGGAAAATCCCTTATATCGGCAATTGTCGAAGGGACAAGGGATTCCAACTCCCCGGCGTCGAGAAGAACGGAGCAAAAGCCCGCAAACCACGGGTCGCTTGTGTCGATTTTCCCGCCGGGTTCCCGTCCAGAAAGATTCGCGCTCGTGGATATAATTGGAACCCCGCAACGTTCGAGCAGCTTAATGTTCACGGGCAACGAGGCCGCTCTTATCGCAATTCCGCCGTTCGGCCCTATCGGTGGTTTAGGAAAAGAAATTTCCGGTGGCGGATCGACTATTATTGTCAATGGGCCGGGCCAGAATTTATCCAATACTATCTGAAAGCGCCCCGGTTCCGATATCCATTTCCCTGCGTCTTTTTCGAGGATCAAGACTATCAATGGGGAATCCGGCTCGCGCCCCTTTTGTTCGTTTATCTCTCTGCAAACGGATTCGGAAAGGGCGCTGCCGCCCAGTCCATACTGCGTTTCGGTCGGATAGCAAATAATCTCGCCCTTTGCAATTGCCCTTGCGGCGGCATCGACAGCCATCCCGTCCGGTTTTTTTAAATCGACGCGAAAAACTCTCATTTTTCGTTCGCTTCAGGCTCCACAATATCGCGGACAATAAACGTCTCGAAACCGGCCTTCCGCACGTCCTTTTCCAACTCTTCCGCCTGCTCGTGGCTCAGGCAGTCGCCCACTCTCACCTTATAATACGGCGGGTCGTAAATTCGATAGACGGGCCGGTCCAGCTTGTTCGACGCGTTGTTCTTTATTTCTTCGGCAATATCGGGATTCTGCGTTGTGAGAATCTGGACGCGGTATCCCCTTTGCCGCCCCAGATTTTCTGCGGTCTCCTCCGGCTGATATTGGTCGGCAAGCGCATGATAGTCGGTTTTCGTGGGGGGATCGGCCTTCTCATCGACAACCATCGGCGGCGCACTCTCCGCTTCCGGTAGAACCAATTGCCCGGCCTCATCCTCACCTTTTCGCTCCCCCCTCTGTCCGGCAGCGGGGAGAAAAGTGCAGCCCGCAAGAAGTATCGCACAAAGAAAAATTATTAAAGCGGCACGCATCACAGATAGGCCTCCATTTCTGGATTTTTCTTAAGGTTCTCCAAAAGATCGCGCATCTGCGGTATCCGGGTTTTGTGAATTATCAACAGAACATCCTCCGCGCGAACAACAACAAGGTCGCTGACGCCGTAAGTAACGACAATTCCGGGGGCCTCGTTCATAACGGTCGTCTCGTATGTTTCCATGAGCATCGTATTTTCGCCGGACACGACGTTGCCCTCGAAATCCTTGCGAATAATGCGTTCCAGTGCGGAGAAACTTCCCACGTCGTCCCACGTGAATTTCGCCCTGAGCACCGCTACCGAATGCGATTTCTCCAGAACGCTGTAATCGATGCTGATAGGCTTCATCCGCTCGAACACGCTATCGAGCGCTTCCTGCTCGCCCTCTGAACCGATAGCCTTCATGTATTCATCTATTAATTCATACCTGTCCGGGCAATATTTCTTCATCTCCTCCATTATCTTGCCGGCCCTCCAGATAAATATTCCAGAATTCCAGAGATGGCGGCCGTCGAGGTAATATTCCTGCGCGATAAGCCGGTTGGGCTTTTCCCGGAAACTTGCCACGTCGAAGATTTTAAAGCCGTCGGTCTCGGTCATTTCATCACCGATCCGGATATAGCCGTAGGCAGTCTCCGGGCGGGAAGGCTCGATTCCGATAAGCACCAGACGATCCTGATCGAGGACGAGTTTTTTTGCGGCCTCGAGCGCGTCGATAAAGATTTTCACCGGCTTGATACGATGATCGGAAGATAGGACTAACATGATGCCATCGCCGTGTTTTGCGATTATATTCGCCGCGGCAAGGCAAATTGCGGGCGCGGTGTTTCGGCCCACCGGCTCGATAATAAAATTGTCGCCGTTCAGGCCGGGGATTTCTTTCTCGATCAACACCCTCAGGTCTTTGCTGGTCACGATAAGGACATTTTCCGGCTCGACAAGTGTTTCCACCCTGCACAGAGTTTCCTCGAGCATCGTTTTATCCGAGAGCAGCCGCAGGAGTTGCTTTGGGCGGTCTTTTCGGCTTGCTGGCCAGAAACGCTCGCCTTTACCCCCCGCAAGGATCACAGCGAAATTTTTCATAATATCTTTCCTTTCCGAATGCTTTTCACAACACACATAATCCCAATTTATCTCTTTATCGGGATATTTTACGTAATATACTTTTTATTTCCTCTAAAATAAAGAGCTAAATATCGAGTCGTCCAAATCCCTCTCCCGGAGAAATCCGATAAATGCTGCCTCGTTTAGCAGCGAAACTCCGAGACTGCCGGCCTTTTCGAGCTTGCTTCCCGGAGACTCACCAAAAACAACATAGTTCGTTTTGCTCGAAACCGAGCCGGAGACCTTTCCGCCCGCCGATTTCAACAGCTCTTTAATTTTGTCTCGGGGCGCGGATAAAGTTCCGGTGATAACGAATGTCAGGCCGTCGAGCGGCATTTTTCCGCGCGGTTTTTCCGCCTGTATCGGGACGACGCCCGCTCCCCTGAGCTTCTCCAGAAGCGATCTGTTCTTTTCGTTGGCGAAAAAATCTATAACAGCCTCCGCGATTTCCGGCCCGACACCGTCGATATCGAGCAATTCATTCCCCGTGGCTTCGCTCAGATTCTCTATCGAGTTGAAACGCCGCGCCAGCAGACCGGCAACAGTCTCGCCCACATGGCGAATTCCCAGCGCATTGATAAACCGCGCCAACGGCCTTCTTTTGCTGGATTGAATCGAGTTCACAAGGTTTTCCGCGCTTTTCTCCGCGAATCTTTCCAGCGGGACAAGCTGCTCCGGCTGGAGGGAATATAGATCGGCGACATCGCTCACGAGCCTCGCGGCCAGAACTTGCTCTATTTGTTTCGGGCCGAGGCCGTCGATATCCATCGCCCCCCTCGAGGCCCAATGCGCCAGCGATTCTGTTACAACCGCCGGACAGCTTATGTTCGGGCAGCGCCGATAGACATCGTCAGCCTCTTTTATTAGCTCCGATCCGCAGACGGGGCATTTCCCCGGCGGAACGATCTCCCCCTCGGAGCCGTCCCGAAGCTCCGGCAATGCGTGCATCACATACGGGATAACATCGCCGGCGCGCCGCACAACC
>DAOWNU010000393.1 GCA_030642425.1 bacterium
ATGTCATTGCCCCCGGAAATGGGCGGTATGACTATTACGATGGGCGATGTGAATATGTATAACTTCTCGGCGGGTGTCCAGCAGCCGATTTTTATGGGCGGAAAAATATTCAACGGCTACCGCGCGGCGCGTGCGGTGGCGGATATGGACGTCGCCGGCCTCGAGAGCCAATCCAACAGAACGGCCGCGGATGTCGCCGGGGCCTACTACGGCGTGCTCAAGGCGGAACAGTTCAAACAAACAATCGCCAACGCCCGCGAGCGGATGGACGCCCATCTTAGAGTTATCGAGGCCATGTTCGAGCAGGGGCTTATTTCCCGCAACGACCTTCTCAAAACCCGCGTGGCAAGCTCGGAGATAGACCTGCTGATAATCCAGTCGGAAAACGCGGTGAACGCGGCCAACCTGGGCCTGAATTTTCTGCTCGGATTCCCGCAGGATACGATAGTCGCTCTTGAACAGGACAGCTCGACCGGCGGGGTCTCGATGCCGCCGCTGAAAAACGATATTGTATCGGCATTATCTGAACATCCCGATATCCGGTCGATGCGAAGCGGCGTCGATGCCGCCGGCGCCGGTGTGAAAATTGCATTGGGCAGTTTTTCGCCGGATATTGTGGGGATTTTCAATTTTTCCTATATCCGGCCAAACCGGCAGATCGAGCCGGAATTCTACGACTCCTGGAACGCCACTATCGCGGCAAGTTGGAGCCTTCTATCATGGGGAGATAGAGTCTATAAACTTCGCTCCGCAAAAGCGGGGAAAAGGCAGGCCGAAGAGGCTTTCGATATGATACAAAGCGCGACCGAAATGACGATTCGCAATCAATATAATAGATTAAAAGAGATTGTCCAAACACTGGAGGTTTCGAGTGTAAAACTCGAACAGACCCGGGAGGGATACCGCGTGGCCAGCGCCGAATTTCGAGCGGGACTGGCAACCAATACCGACGTTCTCGACGCCGACTCGGAACTCATTCAGGCTCAAAGTGAATACATCTCCGCCGTGGCGGATCTTCAGGTCGCGAAGGTGAAATACCGCGCGGCTATAGGCAACAGTTTCAGGGAGTAAAAAATGAAGAAACTATTTTTATTAATGTCGATGATTTTCGCGCTGGTCCTTCTTTCGGGATGCGACAGTAACAGCGGCAACAACAAGCAGTTCGACAAAGAGGATATTGTGGTTAAAGTAACCACGCCCGAAATTCGAACACTCGAAAGATTCGCTTCCTTCTCGGGGCGTCTCGAAGGCGCGAAAGACGTGATGATTTTCCCGCAGATGCCCGGAACTATCGAGAAGATATATGTCGAAGTCGGCGACAAGGTCGGCGTGGGCCGCCTGCTGGTGAGGATGGCCGACGAAACTCTCAAGCAAACCGAGGCCCAATATAATGTGGCAAGGCAAACCTACGACCGCATGAAGGCGCTTCACGACGACAGCCTTATCGCGCCGCAGAATTACGATCAGGCGAAGGCGGGATACCAGGCCGCGAAGGCGGGCTACGAAAGGGTGCTCGAAAACACGGAGCTGCGCGCACCGTTTGCGGGGACTATCGTCGGCAAATATTTTAACGAGCACGATACTTACGCGCCCGGCAGACGCGGAATCCTTCGACTGGCAAAAACAAAAAGGTTGAAACTGCCAATCAAGGTCGCTACGGGAGATTATCCGAAACTGCGCGAGGGTATGAAAGCGCATGTCCGTTTGGACGCACTCCCCGACACGATTTTTTACGGTGAATTGGTAAATCTATCTCCGGGGGCCGACCCTATCACAGGGCTTTTCGATGCGGATATAATATTGGATAACTCCGGGAATAAATTACCGGTTGGAGTGTTTGTTGAAGCGGATATTATCCTTCGTTCCGTGAGCAATGCTCTGACTATCCCTCGTTCGGCAGTTATTTCGGACAGTATCGTGTTCGTTGTCGAATCTGGAAAGGCTCGCCGCCGCGTTGTCCAAACGGGGATTGTCCGACTCGATATCGTAGAGGTTACGGACGGCCTCGCGCCGGGCGAAGTCGTTATATCCGAAGGCGCGTTGGGTCTTAAAAATGGGATGGCGGTCAAAGCAACCGGGGAGGTCGCACAATGACCATACCCGAATTTTCTGTAAAACGGCGCATTACGGTCGCGATGTTCGCCATGATACTCGTCGTTATGGGCGTCTGGGCGCTGATGACACTCGGTCTGGAACTAATTCCCGAGATAGATTTCCCGATGGTCATGGTGATGACACAGTATCCCGGCGCGGGCAGCGAAGAAGTAGAACGTGTTATAACCGAACCGCTGGAGAAATTCGTAGGCACGGTTAGCAACCTGAAATCGGTGAGTTCTATCTCCAAGGAAAGTATCTCGATGCTTATGCTCGAGTTCGAGTGGGGGACGAACATCGATTACGCGGCGCAGGACGTGCGCGATGCGCTCGATATGGTAATGCCTCCGCTGCCGGACGACGCCAGCCGCTCCATTGTGTCGAAGTTCGATATCACCATGATGCCCGTGCTGGCTGTTAGTATCAAAGGTATGGAAGATAGGCGCGCGCTCAAGAAGCTGGTCGAGGACGATATTGCGGACAAGCTCAAGCGCCTCGACGGTGTGGCGAGCGTCCTCGTTTTCGGCGGCGAAAAACGCGAAATCCAGGTCTGGCTGAACCGCCTGAAGATGGAAGAACTCGGCGTTAC
>DAOWNU010000406.1 GCA_030642425.1 bacterium
CCCAACCTTCCTTTAGCCAATTATTGCGAAGATGTATAGTTCCCGCGTCGTTCAGCATAGCGAGATGCGGGCCGGTCGCTGTCGTATAAATAATATTGTTCCGCGCGTCGCAAATCTCGTGGTCGGAGGACAATCTCACAAGCGTCGTGTTCCCGCCGCGCGTCGAGACAACGGTATTGTTGTGGAAATAGAGCGTGCCGTGACGGTAACGCGTCGTGTCGCCCGAATCGCCGCCGTAGTGGATTATCTGGCTGTTGCCCTCGCCGTCGGCCTCGACAAGAATATTGCCATAGACGAAAGTTTTTCGATAGAGCGTATCGTCGATAAACTCAGCAAAATCGCTGTCCACAAGGTCGAGCTGTCGGTTGCCGTTCTCGATCCAGTTGTAGCGGATTACCGTTCCCGCCGAGCGGTCTTTCAGATTGTTGCCAAGACAGCCATCGCGCAGAGGCCCGAAATGATTGAACTGGAATAGAATGCCGAACGCTTCGGTGTAATTGTTATGCTCGTAAATCCGCCCGACATTGCCGTTGTCGTGGATATAACAGCCTTCCACAACGAGGTCGGTTGTCTGATGGCCGCAGAATAAGCCGTTGCCGCAATCGTGAAGCTCGCAGTCCCGGATAATAACATGCTCGCCCTTTTCGATATAGATCGCCGCGCAGTTATCGATATAATCGGTCAGACCGGATCGCCCGGTGAACGAATACGGCGGTCGGCCGCTGCGTATTTCGAGATTTTCGATGATAATGAACGCGGGCATCGCGTCGGGCGGGCTGTTCGCGCCGCCGATCTTGATAACGCCGCGGTTTTCGTTCCAGAAATTGAGTTCGGAGCGGGTGGTCGCGTCGCGGCCGTCGAGAACAGGAAGCTCGCCGAGGCCGTTCGGGACTCCCCGGATAACGATTGGCGCACCGGATGCCCCGACACGGCAGATAACGAATTTTTCATGATATGCGCTGTCTCGATGCTGGATAAGCGCCGTATCCCCGGCGGCGAGCGATTCCCACGGGACATCGCCGATATTCGGGTAAGCCATACCGTCGCCGACATTATAGACGAACCCATAAACACAAAAAGGCGTGAGCATCAGGAACGCCGCGAGAATGAAAAGCCCGGTTTTCGCGAGTCCGATCTTATTTATCGATTCCATATTTTCCCCGTTCGCTTTCTTTTGGGATATTATAACAACGAACCCGGCACGCATCAATAGATAACGGGATTTCTTTTAAAGATTCAATTCAAGATTAGCAATGATCGAGACAAAAATGCCTTTCCCTTCCCCGGTTTTGGGACATATTGGCTTAATAAAAAAAATGTTTTTCATTTGACAATCGCGAAATAATCCCGTTTATTATTGCTGTCATTCCGGACTCGATCCGGAATCCAGAGGTGATGGGGGGAGGGACCCCTCGATCCCTCGAACCCTTTCTTTTTAACATTTGAAATTTTCTCAAAGGGGATTAAATGAATATTACAATAGAAGACAACAGAGTCATCGTCAATCTCGATCCGTGGGAGGTGGAGCCGTTCCGGGCGATGTTCGAGAATTTGGACGTGGATATTCGTTGCACGTGCGAGTTCCGGGAATTTACGCAATTCAACGGCGAGATGACTATCGAACTGAAGCCGATGCACCTTTGCCGCACGATTGGCGAGGCCAATTTGAGCGGCGACCCGTTTGCGACGATGTCGCTGTATCCGTTCTGGAAATACGGCTTCGCGTTCGGCGGGCTGAACCGGCTGATAATCGATACGGGGATTACGGACAAGCACAAGAAGGCGGTGGCCGCCGATGAATTTGGAATGGGTTTCTGCGCGTGGGCGATGGAGGAAATTTTCGACTGCGACGTGTGGGCGGATTGCTCCGCGCTGATTGGTGTGGGGTTGGTGTTTCCGACGGGGACGCGCAGGCCGGATTTTGTTTGTGTGTTAAAGGACGGCAGCCTCGGAGTGTTCGAGGCGAAGGGGACGACCGGCACCTCCGGAAATATAACGGGCGCATTGACCGACGGCAAGCGGCAGACGGCGGATATTGGCGCGAACGATCCTATAACGAAGCGCGTGGCGGTTGGCGCTGTTCTTGGCGAGGATTTTATGCGTTTGATTTTGCTCGACCCACCGGGCGGCGATGCGAAACCAACGAACCTGACCGCCGACCTCGTGAAAAAGGCGGCGATAGATATGCGGCGCAAACGCAAACCCTCGACTGTCATTCCGGCCACCGAGCCGGAATCCAGAGGGGAGGCGATGGGCGGCATAATTGAGACCGTATTTCGCGCTCCGGGCATGGAGATAACACTGAAATACGAAGACCTGCGCAAGGACAAGCGCCACGGCTGGATCGACATCGTGAAATAAGGCTTGACAGCGGGAAATGACGGACTATTTTAATGAAGTATTCGACGCAGAGCGTCGGGGAAGACGTTCCCACGCGAGAGCGGGGGAACGAGAGAATAGCTTGACAAGGCCATGAATGATGTTTCTATTTAAATATAAAGTGAGATGTTTTGGGCAAATAAAATTTAAATGATGTGAAGGATGAAATTGAAACGACGGGGACGCAATAAATGAAACGAAGCTTTGC
>DAOWNU010000247.1 GCA_030642425.1 bacterium
ACAATTCGGCATGGAGGAATAATGGCACACTCTGAATTTTTAAAATTTCTGCGCAAACGTATGAAGGTAATCTTCTGGCTAACTGCGCTGGTTTTTATCGCTCTGGTCGTTTTCGGATGGGGCGCGGGCTTAACTGCAAGGGGTAGCGGAAAAACCAAAATAGACGAGAATATCGCCGGGAAGGTCGGAAAACACGATATAAGCTATATCGATTACCAGAAAGCGATCCAATCCGAATACGAGCAGGCCTATAACGAGAGCAGAGTCGTGGGCGAATCCGAGGCGGAGATGATCCGCGACCGAACCTGGTATTCTCTCGTGAACAGGTATCTCTCGCAGGAGGAATTCAAAAGCAAGGGCGTTGATTGGGCGACCGACAGGGAGGTTTTTGAATCTCTGCGCCGCGATCCGCCGCCGGCCGTTACTCAAAACCCGAATTTGCAGAGCGGCGGTCAGTTCGACAGGGCGTTGTTCGAGGAATTTTTGCGCAATCCGCAGGTCGATTGGTTCTCGGTGGAGGTTATGATCCGAAATAATCTCCCATACAACAAGCTGCAGGAAATCGTGAACGCACTTCCCGTAACGACCAACCTCGAGGCCCAGATAGAATTCATATTCTCCAATGAAAAGGCGCGCGCGAGTTATATTAAATTCGATCCTTTCGCGCTCGTGGAGATTGCTGTCGATACGTCGGACGCCGCAATCGAGGTCTTCTACGAGGAAAACAATGAGAATTATCGAACCGAGCTAAGCGTGATTGTCAATCACGCGTCGATCCCGATCATTCCCACGCCGACCGATACTCAGGATGTGCTCGGCATAGCGGAGACTCTTATCGTAAAGCTTTCGGAGGGCGAAGATTTCGATTATCTTGCGGAAAACTACTCGAAAGACCCCGCCTCGAGAAATCGTGGTGGAGAACTCGGATGGTTCGGGAAGGGGCAGATGATAAGCGAGTTCGAGGAGGCGGCATTTGCGGCGGATTCCGGCGAGATAGTCGGCCCCGTCCTGACCGTTTTCGGCTATCATATAATCAAGGTTCTCGACAAAATGGGCGAGGGCGACTCGACAAGGGTCAGAGCCGCGCATATCTTGCTTGCTATCGAGCCGGGTATCGACACGGAAGAATCGGCGAAAGACCTTGCGCTCGCGCTGGTCAACGATGTCGAGGACGGCGATGATTTCTTCGAGGCCGCCCAAAAACTCGGAATAGATTCTGTGGGTCAATCCGCGCCGCTGGGCGAGGACGACCCGATTCCGGGGATAGGTTTCTACGGCAGAATTCGGGCGATGCTCTTTAACAGCAAGGTCGGCAGTGTCGATATGGCGGTTACGCTTATTCGGGAAAGGCCGATTCTCGAAGCCGTTACAGTCGTCCAGTCCTGGAAACGTATCGAGGCGGGAATACCGCAGCTTATCGACGTCCGCGACCAAATAGTTACCGATATGATAATGAACGGTCGACAGGATGCCGCGCTCGATCTGTGCCGTAAGGCAAAACAACTTCTCTCGACCGGCGTCGATATGTCCACAGCCGCGGATAATGTTGGGGGGATTTACGACACAACGGGCGCTTTTGCGAGATACGACTGGGTTACGGGTATCGGCGAAGACCCGATATTCAAGGGCACGACATTCGGTCTTAGAGAGCCGGGGAGGGTTTCCGCCCCATTTCTTGGCGAAGACGGCACGGCATATATTGTCCGCCTCGAGGAAATCGTTCCCGCAAGCCCCGAACTGTATAGTCAACAGGCGATCCAGATAAAAACCGAGATTGCGAATTTCCACAGACAAACCGCCTACGAGAGATGGTTCAAGAATCTCCGCGATAACGCCGATATTATCGATAACCGATTCCAGGAATACACTCAGATAGAAGTCGAAGAGGAAGAGGGCGAGGGCGAGACGGAATAGTTTTATATTCCTTATTTATATAAAGGTCGTTTGCATTTGAAAGATCGATGCAAAATGATCGATTAGCAATTAGCAGTGCAAAATGCCCCTTCCGCTCCCTGAGCTTGTCGAAGGGAGCTTGCCGGGGGAATACGCGATGGGACGCCGCGTCTATTAAGGTTGAATATCTCGCTCGCCATAAAGTCGTTTCGGCTCCGCTCAACGACCGACATTTAGCCGTTCCCTGAGCGGAGTCGAAGGGTGCGGCGCAATTTCCAATAGTGCAGCGACAATCATGCTTAACCGCTGGCACGCCTCCTGCCAGTCGGCGCGTGCCGACCGCTACGTTCGGTTGGCAATTGGTTACATTATTTCCGAACGCGAGAGCCGCGCCATCTTTCTTTCCCCGGCGAGTCAATTAAATTCCGGCGCGCCTTTGTCTTTCAGGTCCGAGATGAGCCTATCTTTGACTCTTTCGTAATTAGGTTTTGCGGTAAAACTTGCGGCGGTAGTGGGTTTTTCGCCCTTGATTTTCTCTTCGAGGTAGTATGTTCGTGTTCCGCTCACGATTTTCGCTGTGAGAAGGTATTCGATATATATATCATTTCTGTAATAGACCCAAAATTCCCAATACCAGCCCTCGGCTCCGACCGTTTTTTGGTTCTCGAAAGCGAGCACGACGAAGCCGTCGGCTTGAAATTCGTCGATCGGTTCGTTGTTAACACTCGCGGTGATAAATTTCCCGTAGTATGTTGTTGCGCAGCCGGCAATTGCGAGGATTATACTCAGAAGCAAGATCGTCACGATGAGATTTTTCATATTCACTCCACTCTATTTATTTTTATAACTTGATATTCACGAGAAAAATTCTATATTTGTTATGCAGGAGCAGTTTTTCGATCTCTAACACTAGATTAATGAAGGTTACCCCCACGCGGTTGAGTTTTTCGCCATGACCCTTCGGGCGAGCGATGACGAAACACTGCCGGCGGTTGTAAAAGCCTTTATATTCCCTTGAGGGGAGATCTAGCAGATTGTTCCTGTATGCCGGCCGATTTCGGCCGGCTTTTTTTATTTACTTATTTTCTCCGGTGTATCCTCGATTTCGATTCCAAGAGCCTTTTTAATATCGAATGCGATTTGATCGGCGACATCCTTGTTTTCTTCGAGAAAAATACGCGAGTTCTCGCGGCCCTGTCCGAGTTTTATCTCGCCGTAGTTATACCAGATACCCTTTTTATCGACTATTTTATTATCGACTCCCAGGTCCAGGAGTTCTCCCGAACGCGATATTCCTTTGCCGTATATTATATCGAACTCCGCTTTTTTGAACGGCGGGGCCAGCTTGTTTTTGACGACTTGAACATAGGTTCTGCTTCCGATAGGCTCGTCCTTGAGTTTGATCATCGCACCTCTTCGGATATGTATTCTCACGCTGGAGTAGAATTTCAGGGCCACGCCGCCGGTGGTCGTTTCGGGATTTCCGAACATAACCCCGATTTTCATACGTGTTTGGTTCACAAACAGGACCGCGGTTTTAGATCGGCTGATCGCGCTTGTGAGTTTTCTTAGGGCCTGGCTCATGAGTCTTGCCTGAGCGCCCATCTGCCTGTCGCCCATATCGCCCTCGATCTCCGCGCGCGGGACGAGCGCCGCGACAGAGTCGATAACGACTATATCGATAGCTCCGCTTCGCACGAGAGTTTCGCATATTTCGAGAGCCTGTTCGCCGTTGTCCGGCTGGGCCACCCACAAGTTTTCAATATCGACTCCCAACGCGCCGGCGTAGATCGGATCCATCGCGTGCTCGGCATCGATAAAAGCCGCGAGTCCGCCGGTTTTCTGCGCTTCCGCTATAACATGCAGCGCGAGTGTCGTTTTACCCGAGGCCTCCGGCCCATATACTTCGCTAACCCGGCCTCTCGGTATTCCGCCGATACCGAGGATGGCGTCGAGCGTAATAGAGCCTGTGCTTATAGTGGGTATTTTCTTGATCTCGCCTTCGTCGCCGAGCCGCATTATTGCACCTTCGCCAAAGGCCTTCTGTATATGCTCCACCGCGAGATCGAGCGCCTTATTTTTTTCTTTTTCGGCCACC
>DAOWNU010000377.1 GCA_030642425.1 bacterium
ATTCCAACGGAGACCATTGGATCGAGAAAACAAAATTTTAACCGAAAGAAGGTGTAAAAATGCCACAGAAAACTAGGTATCCGGCAAGGCTCAATCTCGCGGATTTCGTCAGTTTTGTTCGCGAGCTATTGATTTGGCTCGCAACGCAGGTGGGCGACCCGGATTATCGCACGGTGCTTGTGAACGATCTTCAGGCCAAGTTCGACGCGTTTGAAGCGAGATTTGTCGAATATAAACAGCTTAAAATCCACGTGCCGGAGCTTAACGAATTATACACGGGCGCGGGCGACGCGCTCCACGCGGGGCTTTCGATGCTAAAAACGATGCTGCCTTCGTTTTTCGAGGACCCGGACGTGCTAGGCGAATTCGCGCTCGCCGACCCGATACCGGACGATCTCGACGAGCTTTATATTATCGCGCAGGCGTGTTTCAACCATTGGACGGACGTTTCCGCGCTGCCTGAGTATGTCGATGTAGTGCCGGATTTCACGGATGTCGAGGTGAAATATAACGATTTTGTCGCCAAGCGGGACGAATACGAGGCGAAATTCGGCGAGATGGAGGCCGCGCAGAACGATTTGATAGAGCTTCGCGATGCGGTCGAAGAGCAGGAGCGCGACCTTTTCAACTACTATCGAGCAAAACATCCGAAGGGCGACGACGAGTTATGGACGGAGACGCCGTGGGGGACGACGAGTGGCGGCGGCGGGACTTCGCCGGAAATCGGAATTCCGCAGAATTTGGCCGCGGTTATCGAGGGCGAGAACGTGCGGATCTCCTGGGATGCGGTCGATGGCGCGGATAGTTATCAGCTTGTTCACGGCGAGTTTCCGCCGATTCTTCTGGAGATTTACGCGGGCGCGGACACCGAGTTCGTCCACGAGAATCCGCCCGGCGGGACGCATTATTACAACGTCCGGGCGAAAAAGGGCGATTCTTATAGCGAATATGGCGACGCGGTTTCTGTGGAGATCACGGGTGTCGCGCCGGGGCCGCCTCAGAATCTGCAGCTCGAACATGTCGCCCCGCATGTCAAGGTAACATGGGAGTCGCCGCCATCGACGCCGCAGTATTTCCGGCTCTATATAGCGTCTGTCCCGACCGGCAATCCGCCGCCGGACATGCCCTCGGAACCGGACACGGACAAGTTAATCACGTTGAGCGTATCGATTTTCGCTCCCGGCCCCGGGAAAACGCTCTATGCGTGGATAACTTCATTCGGCGACGGCGAGGAAAGCGACCCGTGCGGCCCGGAGAGTATCGATATAATATAGGAGAGGGATTTCGGCGGTAACTATTTGAACGAGGAAATATAATATTTGATATTTCAACTTGCTTCTTTAAAACAACGCAGAAACAACCCCAATTAAGGGATAGGAAATATGAAGAAACAACTCGATAATCCAATTAGCAGAAGACTCCGGCTTCCGGTCGTTTTCGTTCTGGCGATTCTCGTCTCGATGGCATTCGCCGAGGGAATCCCAGAGATGACCGGCGCGAGCTTCATTATCCAGCGCGACGTTTTCCCTTCCGGCGGGAATATCGGGCGCGCCGGCGCGACGTTTGTTGTTCACGACGCTGTCGGGCAGCCCTATCCGGTTTTCCGGCCGGACTCCTCGATTGGCGGCGATTACGCCGTGATCGTGGGTTTCCTGCCGCCGGATCAGTATGACATAACGCCGCCCACGACCTGGATATGGACGGACTGGTCTTACACGCCCGACACGATGATAGCTCTTCATTGGGCCGGACACGACAGCGCCGCCGACGGCCACGAGACCGGGATCATGAACTTCGACCTGCAGTATCGTGTCGATGGCGGGATCTGGATCGACTGGCTTATCGGTTCGATAGACACGACCGACATTTTCGGGCCGGCTATTATGGGCGCGACCTACGATTTCCGTGTCCGCGCGACCGACAGCGTGGGGAATGTCGAGCTGTGGACGGACGCTCCGGACAGTTTCGCTACGACTATTGTGGATTATCTCGTTAATGTTCGCACGCCGGTCGCCCCCGGCGGCCTGCCGATGGACGCGCTCAATTGTATAAACTACATACACTACGATACGACTCTTATCGTGCAGAGCGGCGCCACAGTCTGGGACAGCGCGTTTGTTTGGTGCATCCCCGGTTCGGAACTCAACATACTGGCCACATCGAACGCATCGACCTTGTTTGAACGTTGGTGCACGGATGACGTTGTTTTATGGACTATCACTGCACCTGCAACCGTCACGGCAACGTATTATCACCAGTTCAAGGCCCATGTCGATCTTTTCGGCACCGACGTCACGCACACATCGATTCTGGAGCATCTCACGCAGTTCGGCGCGGTCTTCTCCGGCATCCCGTATGTCGCCTTATTCGACGACTGGGCCGACCGCATGGGAACGCTCCGCTTCTCGGAGTTCACGACCGGTTTCCCGCCGAGACAGACCTGGGATCCTCGCGAATGGGTTGATATCGACGCGGCGATCTACGACTCAATCTGGTATGGCATGTCCCATACTGTTATCCGAAATCATTTCGGGACTTCGGATTCCGGTTTCGTTATTGTGGACTGGGACACGTTCCCCTCGCCGCACACCGCCTATTTCGTCGAAGGCTCCTATCATCTGATAGGAACGATATCGCCGCAGCTTCAGACCGATCACGACCGCTATGCTTTTCAGGCCTGGACCGACGGCGGTGAATTGATCCACTGGATGAGGCACGAGGCCGAAGTCGATACATATACCGCATATTTCTTTGTCCAGTATCCGGTTACAATCACCAAAGTGCCGGAAGAACCCTACGGCTGGGTCGCTTTCGACGACGATACCGCATGGG
>DAOWNU010000094.1 GCA_030642425.1 bacterium
CCCGCGGCGGAGGCGCTGACGGTTCGACGAATATAGTAGGCCACTTAAGGAAGGGACCGACCGTGTCGACTGCAAAGGCGCTTCGGTCAGACAATTTCCGTTTATCGATAAATCTACATGGGCCTTCGCGGGGCCGTTTCTTCGGCAGTGCGGGATAGTGCCCTATTCCCTCTCCTTCCTCTGTGTCTTCTGTGGTTAACTCCGGCGGGAGGTGTGGGGAAATTTTGCATTGCTAATTGCTCATTTCTAATTTTGCAATGAATCTTCCCCTTTTCGCCTTTCCATCATTCCACACTAACCACCACAACCCTCTGCGGTCCCTGCGCTACTTTTTAAATTTATTATTTGATATATTTGAATTAATAGATATAATGGGGCAGCAATTTTAAAACATAAGGAAGGGAAAAATGGAAAACGAAAAAAGGATTTCGATTGTTGTTTCAAAGAATTCGTTTGAAGCTGCAATGGAAGCCATGATAATTGCATCTACGGCTGCCACACTCGTAGATAAGGTGGACTTGTTTTTCACATTCTGGGGGATCAAACTAATCACAAAGGGATATAAACCAAAACTCGGCGGGATAATGGCCCCGTTCACGTTTATGATGCGCCGCAAGATGAAGAAACTGGGTGTGTAATCTTTCGAGGAGTTGATGGCGATATGCGTAGAAATGGGGATCGGTTTTCATGCCTGCAGCACGAGTATGGACCTGATGGGGATAGAGAAAGACGACCTTATCGAGGGCGCGGAGATTTCTGGAGCAAGCGCTTTTTTGGGGGGAGCCATTGGATCGGTAACCCAGCTATTTATCGGGTGAACAAGATCGACCGGCTACTGTCAGCAAGGCCGACCGGCAATGCCGGAGATATTTCGGCAATGCCGGAGATGTTTGGCCTCAATCGCCTCCGGCGGATTCGGCGTCATTTCAGATATACGATTCTCTTCGACGCCATTTGCCCATCTTCCATCTTTGCGCGGATGAGATAAACTCCTGAGCCGATTGATTCGTCGGGTTGCCAGACGATCTCTGTAGGGGCGCGGTCTCCGCGCTCGTTCGACGACGGGACGGGAGACCCGTCCCCTACGGAATTGTTCACCGGGATTGTTTCGACCATCCGTCCGTTCACATCAAATATCTCGATTTGTAGGGGCAATTCATGAATTGCCCCTACGGAGATTGTTACCGCTGAATTGAACGGGTTCGGATAAACATCGATATCGAATGAATTTGGAAATATGCTTTCTTCATCGATGTCCGTGGCGACGGTATCCCATAGCCATTCTAATGTCCCGCTGGTTGAACAGGTAATCGCACAAATATGATAGGGCGGAACATGCGGAGTCGGGCCGGTCGCGGGGACGCAACCGGTGCCGCGCCAACCGATACAGTTGTAAATCATTCCAAGAAGGCTATCCGATGAATCGCAAGGCGTGGTAAACGCTTCGATTTCTGACCCTATGAAAATATAATTCCATCCACCGACAGGGGGGGCACAAATCCCATGTTCCGAAATAACGAGAAGGCTACAAATTCCAGGGGGTTCCATGACAACACACCATTCAATTGTTGACGGTTCATCGATAACGGCATTAAATCTATAACTATAACCCGTTGAAATAGAACCTGTCCCAGTATAACCGAGACACATGTGAGGAGAAAGCATAGAATCTACGGAGACGGTTATCGTATCTACACCGTCAACCCAATTTACACCGTATGGTGGATTTGGGCTATCGTATCCCGGAGGACTGGAGGTAACTTCGAATGTGAACTGCCTTTTGAAATTCCACACGACGAGGGTGTTTTCGGCCATCACGAACGAAATATTAGTCCCTTCTCCGAAACAGGTGTCGGGCGTCGAGCACGGCGAACCGATAGCCGACCATCCATAACACGAATCTCTCGCCCCGGTTGAGACCTCGATTAAAGTAGTATCTATTCGTAGGTTGATAGTATCGCCGTCGGGAATATCGTGAATCCCCGCGCCCGGAACCGAACCGACGAGCGCTAAAAGGCTATCGCAATATCCGGGGAAACCGTCGATAGCGGCGTGAATTTCGAGAGTGTATGTCTGCGCCGAGCACACGCCTATCATTAACATCACTCCCAAAACCGAAATCATAACATTTCTCATAATCATCATTCCTTCCTCTCCCTCGACTCAAAACCGTAAAGACCCCATTTGCCGCTGTAGGGGTCGAGGTAAATCGACAGGTATTTTTTCACGCGGCTCACGAATTTGTTGCATTTCTCGCGCACCGTATTGTTCTTATTTGTTAGAATATAGACAAATCCCATTTTGTTCATTAGTTTACCATTTTCAGTCATTGCGAGCGAAGCGTCGCAATCTCGTTGCATCCGAGGAGATTACGACGTCGGGCTGTGCCCTCCTCGTAATGACAGCAAAAACGCCCTCCCACAATCCCTGTTGTTTCGTTTAAAATATAATGTTTATCTTGCCGAATGTCCATTCCTTTATTATTTATTTATCAAAATGGATTACATGAAGCTTTTCCCGGATTACATATAAGAATACCCTGATTGCAATACTTCTATTCCTAATTACATAAGTTATAACACACGCTGCATTTTTTGTTTCCCTTCTTGCGTGATATATTTCCCAGCTTATATGGATATTTTCCCCAATTACAATAGCTATTTCCCCTATTACATGACTTCTACCCCATTTGGGATATAACTTGTGCAATGTGGGATTTTTTTCATGTAAAATGGGATACAACTTCTGCAACGTGGGTTTTCCTGTATGCAGTCAGGGATAATACTCATGTAATGCGGGAAATTAGATATGTAACGAGGAAAATCTTCGGAACAGGTTGTGAAATAACCAAATCAACATGGGGAACAGGTGATGTAACGCCTTTTCCCGTCCATTTAGGGCTATTTTAGATAAATAACCTTCGTTATGGCATTCGACCTTTTCATTTTGACGAGATAGACGCCGGAGCCGACAGGCGCTATTTCAAATATACGATTCTCTTTGTCGATTCACAATACTCAATATTGGCCCGGACGAGATAGACGTCGGGGCCGACCGGGGCGATTGAAATCGAGCCGAACGAAGGGAGGCCCGCGAAGGCCCGTGCAGATTTGTCAATATATAGAAATTGGCTGGCCGAAGCGAATCATCCGTCGGCATTGCCGACCCGACCTTTTTTTGCGCTGTTGTTGACTTTACATTTGGAATAATATATTTTATGTCAGCAATATTATTGAAAAGGGGTCGAATTGAAAAGATCAATATTTATTCTATTTGCCTTCGCTTCGGTGGCCGCCGCCGGATGGTTCTTTATTCCGGGGGCATACTGGACATTTCAGGACGGAACTGTGGGTCTGCTTTATCTTCAGGGGGATTATGAAAAGCTGGACTGGACTATCGACAGCCGCTATGCCCTTTCCGGCGATTATTGGTTCGAGGCCGGGACGGATATCAAGTTGTTCGGCGAGGGAACCGGAATAACTTTCAGCTATGCGTGCGACTCGCTCGATAAGGACTATCGCAAACCCAACGTTGTCGAGGACGACACGGTCTGCGGCTATGCGCCCTACGATCTTACCGAGTATTCCGTATATCTCCGTCAGAATTTCAATGTCGGCGCTTCGCGGAAATTCTATATCTACGCCGGATATATGAAGGGGGAATATGTCTCGCCGTATAAATTCGATCTTTCAAGCGGTGGACAGATTCTTGGTGAGGAGGTTCGCGTGGCGGACGCGGTCGATGTCGGGTTCGAGTTTTCTATGGACAGCCGCGACGACCCCGAGAATCCGCAGACAGCGTTTTATTTTGGTATTCGTCTCGGCGGGCTGTATTTTCCGGGCGCGGAGGATAGCGATTTCGATTATCTTCGCGACGTTCAGATAACCGATCCCGAAAAGGCGTTCTCGAACGGGACGGGCTATATAAGCCTCGACCAGCGGGTTTATGGCAAGCTTAAAATCGACCAGATACCCTTTCCCGTTATCCTCGCCATGCGTATCGGCGGCGGGCACCATTTGTCGGAGGTGCCCCAACTGGTGGCGTATAAGGGCGGCGTCGATAATTTTCTTCGCGGGATGGACCAGCGCCACATTCTTGGAACGAGCTACTATATTATGTCGGGGGAATTGCGGTTTCAGGTTTGGGAGGAAAGCTATACCCCGCTTATCTTGCTTCATTGGATAATCCCCGGTTACGAGAACCCGCGGCCGATCCTCGAGATCGCCCCGTTTATGGAATACTCAAAGATATACAGCGAATATCTCGGCGAAGACGAGAAACAGCAGATGACTATCGGCGCGGGTGTTCGCTGGATTTTCACGGACTATACCGTCCTGAGATACGATTTCGGGTATTGGCCCGACGGCAAGACCTGGGGCGCATATTTCAGTTTCCGGCCGAGTATTTAGGTGATATAGAAATCGCTCGTTTATCTTTTTAATCGGGCAATATAGAAAGGCGCATTTCGCAATTGAAAAAAGCGGGCCGAATACTGAAAATTTTTGCGGTGATCCTTTTCGTTTTGATTGCCGTCGCCGCCGCGGAATGGTTCGCGCTCAAAGGCGCGAAAGACGCATTCGACGAACTGCTTCTGCGTGACGCCATGAACTCGGCTTCCGTGATGCTTGTCGCGTGCCGGACGGTCTATGAATTTCAGGTTTTGCGCGAGCTTGAAAGGGAGCAGCTTCTTGTCGAGGCGGCGCAGCATGTCCCGGATACCATTTCTCCCGGTTCGCTGGAGCTTGTCCGCGAGGCGGGCAGGCTTCCACTCGTTATCCTCGCCGATTCCACGGGGCAAATACTGGACAAATCCGGCGCAGTGATGGCCGATATTTACCCGTGGCTCGGGCGGCTTCCGGAGAATCTTCCCGGAGTATTCGGCGGCTTTGTTGAAAGGGAGATGTTCGGGATCGACCGCGAGCTGCCGTTGACAGAAGGCCCCAAAGGATTGGCCCTGAAAACCGCCTGGGGCATCCTTATCCTTTTCGCCCCCGAACCGACTATCCGCGAACGCGAGAATCTTACGGTGGGAAGGCTGATCGGTCATCTCGGCGAGAACCCGAACGTGCGATATATCACGCTTCAGGATGATGCGGGCTTCATTTTTGCGACCAAATCGGTTACGGAGATGACGAGCCTCACGGCGGACAGTTTCCTGACAAAAGTCCGGGCGACAGGCAGGCCGGACAGCCGCTATACCGAATTCTCCGGGGAGCGCGTTTTCGAGCTTGCGATAGATTTCCCGAGAATGGGCCTTTATCGCGGCATTCTCAGGATCGGGCTGTCAACGTCCGATTACGAACGCCTATACCGAAGTTACGCAATTCAGATCGGGATTATTCTCCTGCTCGTGCTCGCGGTGACGATTGCCGCTGCGGTTCTGCTTCGGACGACCAGAAGGCTCGCGGTTCAGAAGGGTTTATCTGACGCCATCCTTTCGGAAATGGGCGCCGCGTGTGTCGCAGTCGATGCGGACGGGATAATCACGCTGATTAACCCGGTTGCCTCCAGAATTTTCGGGATACCTGTCCGGGAGGCTGTCGGCGCGATTTTCGAGGATGTTTTGCCCGGAGACCCGCTGAGACTTGGCGACGTTCTCGGCAAGGGCACCGGAGGGCTGTTCACTACTGAAATCCCATCGGGAGATAATGAGCGCCAGTTCGACGTCTCGACCGGCAAATTGCCCGACGGCGGAGCGTTCGCTGTCGCGGAAGATATTACGGGTTTGAACGCTCTTCGCAAAGAGGCCGCCGGAGCCGAGCATCTGAGAGCGCTCGGCGAGCTTGCCGCCGGTGTCGCGCACGAGATTCGCAATCCCCTCAACGCTATCGGGATAGCCGCACAGCGCCTGTCGAACGAATTCGAGCCTGTCGAAGACCGTGCGGGTTATAGCGAACTTCTCGGCGGGGTTCGCCGCGAGATAGGCCGTCTCGATAATGTTATCCGCGAGTTTATCGGCCTCTCCGCGCCGATGGCCCCGGATATTTCATATCGACCTCTGACGCCGCTGCTGGAGGAGATCGTGCTGGACGCCGGAATACGCGCCGGCGGAAAAAATATCGAGTTCACATCGGAAATCGAGGAGATAGGCCCGGCCCATTTCGATCCCGAACAGCTTAAGAAGGCCCTTATTAACCTGATAAAAAACGCCGTGGAAGCCACTCCCGATGGCGGCAGAATGAGCCTTACCGCGGAGTTGCGCGAAAGCACAATATCGATTTCGATATGGGATAACGGCCCGCCCATCCCCGACTCTGTGCGCGAAAAACTCGGCAAGCCTTTCGTCTCGGCGGGCAAGGAATCCGGCACGGGGATCGGCCTTTTCGTGGCCTTCCGGATCGCGCGCGATCACGGCGGAAAGATCGAATACGAATCTGGAGAATCCGGGACAACTTTCTCATTCATATTACCGCGCCCGGAACAATAACTAACTATTATCAAAAGAGTTACGAAAATGAAACACAGTATTATTCTTGTGGATGACGAGGCGGTCGGACGCAAAATGCTATCCGGTTTTCTGGAGAAACAGGGCTACGATCAGGACTCGTTCCCCGACGCCGAATCGGCGCTCGAGGCGTTCAAAAGCCGGGGCTTCGACGTCGCTCTGGTCGATGTCAAACTTCCCGGCATGAATGGGATAACATTGACAGAGAAATTTCTCGAGATAGACCCTTCGCTGCCGGTAGTTCTTATCACGGCTTACGGCGGAGTCGAGACGGCGGTTTCCGGCATGAAAGCCGGAGCGTCGGATTATCTTGTCAAGCCGATCGATCTCGAGGAGCTAAAACTCGTTATCGAAAAACAGATAGAAAGGCGCGATCTCGAAATCGAAAATCGTCTTCTCAAGGAGCAGCTTACCGCCGTTTTTTCCGATGAAATAATAGCGAAATCGCCCCAGATGCGGGACATACTTTCCACTGTCTCGCGTATCGCCGGAACGGACGCGCCCGTCCTTATCACCGGCGAATCGGGCGTGGGAAAGGAACTGATCGCAAGGGCGATCCACAACGCCAGCGGTCGAAAGGGCAATTTTGTTCCGATAAACTGCGCGGCTATCCCGGAGAATTTGCTCGAGAGCGAACTTTTCGGGGCCGAACCCGGCGCATACACCGGCGCAAAAAAACGCATGCGCGGCAAGATCGAGATCGCCGAAGGGGGAACTTTGTTTCTCGACGAGATAGGGGAACTTCCAATCGCGCTCCAGCCGAAACTCCTCAGATTTCTTCAGGATGGATGTTTTTATCGACTGGGCGGCAGCGCCGTTATTTCGCCGAAAGTTCGTATTCTGGCCGCGACAAACCGCAATATCGCAAATATTGTGGCAAGCGGCGCGATGAGGGAAGACCTTTACTTCCGGCTGGCCTTGATA
>DAOWNU010000263.1 GCA_030642425.1 bacterium
CCTTCCTGTAGCCGTTGAAAACGGGCGCGCTCTCCGTCGCGGTCAGCTCGTATTCACCCGCTGCAACAGTAACTTTGGTTTGCTTGAATAAGGCGGGCGCCATCATGCAGGCAACAAACCGTCTCCATATTAGTTCGTAAAGTTTATACTGGTCGTCGTTAAGATATCCCTTTATCGACGACGGCTTTCGGAAAACATCTGCGGGCCGTATCGCCTCGTGGGCGTCCTGACTCGATTTTCCGGCCTTATAGGAGCGTATTTTAAGATATTCTTTGCCATATTCATCCGTTATAAAGGCTGCGGCGGCTTTCTTCGCTTCGTCCGCAATCCGAACCGAATCCGTTCTCATATAGGTTATCAACCCGCTGGGGCCTTCCACGCCGAGTTCGACACCCTCATAAAGCTGCTGTGCGATGCGCATTGTTTTTATTGCGGAAAAGCCGAGAGCGCGGGCGGCGGTAAGTTGCAAAGAACTGGTAATAAAGGGTGGAAAGGGGTTTCGCTTTACCGTTTTAATCTCGACATCTTCGATCATATAATCTAATTTTTTAAGCGCATCGACATGTTTATCGGCCCCGGCCTTATCCGGTATTACAAGATTTTTCCCCTTGTATTTAACGGCTTTCGCGAGAAAAGTAGCGTGTTCGTGGTCGAGGTTGGCGTGGATATGCCAATATTCTTCCGCCACGAAGGCCTCGATCTTGGCCTCTCGTTCACATATCAGGCGAAGGGCGACGCTCTGGACCCGTCCCGCGGAAAGGCCCTTATAAAGCGTTTTCCAGAGCAGGGGCGAGACTAAATAGCCCACCAGCCGGTCGAGAATTCTGCGGGCTTGCTGGGCATCGACCTTGCGCAGGTCGATTTTTTCGGGATGTTTCACCCCCTCGATAACCGCCGTTTTGGTTATTTCGTTGAATCGGACGCGGCCAATTTTTTTCTTCTTATCGCCCAAAATTCTGGAAAGATGCCATGCTATCGCTTCACCCTCCCTGTCCGGGTCAGAAGCGAGCAGTATCTCCGAGCTATTTCCGGCGGCCTTTTTCAACATCGCTATAACTTTGCCCTTGCCCTTTATTGGCATGTATTGGGGAACGAACCCCCCCTCGATATCCACCGCGAGGCGGTCTGGAGGAAGGTCGATAATGTGTCCGCCGCTGGCGAGGACCTCGAATTTAGAACCGAGATATTTTCTCAGTGTTTTCGATTTCGTCGGCGATTCGACTATTACTAATTTTTTCGGCATTATAAGTGGTCTCTGTTTCGATTGGTTAAATTCTACTTCAGTTCGAGCTTAAAATGTTCCGAAGCTCACGTCACAATGTTTTTTTCATCCCGCGCCGGAAATGTTCTTCCGGCGGTTTTTCCCCGGCCTTCAGAAAATCGTAACCAAGGTTGCCGTCTAAAATCTCCCTCATGGCCACGATAGTTGGCTTCTCTTTCTCGATAAGGCGCGTCTCGTGTTTCTTTTCCAGCGCGATTCGCATTTCGTTGATCTCCCGCGCGCGGCGGGCTGTCAGAAGAACGAGCTCATACTTACACAGTCCTTCGATCTTCACGTCGTAAAGGAATTTGTTTTCTACCATGATTCCCTTCTCCTTATTGTTATTGTATTATTGAAGGTTAAATTTGTATTTAGAGATTGCCGATTTTTTCTAATAAAGCTACTATAGAATTTTTTTATCCAGATCATTTAAAAATAAACCCAAGTGTCAAAGCTCAAATGTCAGAAGGTAATAGGTAAAAAGGTAATAGGTAATAGCGCCACACGCCACCCCACCGAAGAAATGCCAAAACCTGCCCCACACTCACCCTGTCATTCCGGGCTTGACCCGGAATCCAGAGGGGTGATGTGGTGGGGAACTTTTGCATTGCTAATTGCTCATTGCTAATTTTGTATTGAATCTTCTTCCCTCTCTTTGCTCCTTCAATCGGGCCAGATTTCGCCGATAAATCTATCCGAAGCCAGCAATTCTGCCCTGACAATCGAAATAACATCCCCGATAGCATCCTCGAGCCTGTCGTTAATAACAAAATAATCGTATTCCATATAACGATTTATCTCCTCGCGGGAATTGCGAAGCCTTATCCGTATATCTTCCTCGCTATCGGTTCCGCGCGATCTAAGCCTTCTCTCGGATTCCCCTGCGGACGGCGCCGCAATAAACACAAGAACGGTGTCCTCGGGATAGGCCTCTCGAAGCTGAACTGCGCCCTGAACATCGATCTCGAAAATCATTATCTTGTTCTCGGCGAGAGCCTTTTCGACGAACTTCTTCAGGGTGCCGTATTTATGCTCATGAACGTCCGCCCATTCGGCGAATTCACCCTCGGCGATCTTTCTTTTGAACGCCTCATCGGAGATAAAATGATAATGAACGCCGTCGATCTCGCCCGGCCTCGGCGGGCGCGTTGTGGAAGATACCGAAAACCCGAAAGGCTCGCCCATTTCGAGCAAAGCGTTATAAATAGTGCTTTTCCCGCCACCGGAAGGGCTCGACAGAACCAACAGAAAACCTTTCCTGTCGCGCTCATTCAACATTCTGAACCTGTTCCCGGATCCGTTCGAGTTGTTCCTTTATCGAGATAACAATTTCTCCGGTCGCGGCATCGTCGCCTTTGGCCCCGGTAGTGTCGATCTCGCGGTTGCACTCCTGCAGAATAAACTTTAGCTTGCTTCCGACAGATTCTTTCCCGTCGAGAGCGTCCCGAAACTGCTTCAGATGACTGTGCAATCGTGTCAATTCTTCCGACGGATCGGATTTTTGTGCCAAAAATGCGGCCTCCTGAGCAATTCTATCGTCGTCGAAATCAAAACGCCCCTCGATAAGTTCGCCGATTCGGTTTCTCAGCTTATTCATGTAACTCTCGCGGCTTAACTCGACCCTTCCGGAAAGTTTTTCGATTTTTTTCTCGATCTCATCGAAACGATTTCGCAAATCCGCCTCGATAGCCATCCCCTCCGAAACACGCATCTTCTCGAGCTTGTCGAGCGCCAGCCCCACTGCATTATCGATTAACGACTTAACGCGCTCATGTAAATCGTCGCGTGGTTTCAAATTGACAACGTTCGGCAGAGAAAGAATATCGCCGATCTGCATTTCCCCGGAAATACCGGATATCGACGACAGCTCCAGGATATAATTCTCGATAAGCGAGCGATCCAGAAAGACGTTGTAAAGATCCTTTTTCGTATCGGAATCCAGCAGAACCGTGGTCATAACCTTCCCGCGGGAAACGCGCCCCTTGATAGCCGCGAGAATATCGCCCTCGAAATTCGAGAGTAATTCCGGTATCCGCACGTTCAACTCCAGAAACCTGCTGTTCACACTGCGAATACTCACAGAGATGTTTAGCCCATCTCCACTCGCGGCGCTCTCGCCAAATCCTGTCATACTTCTTATCATCCGACTCCCTACCATAATTCTGAGCAGCATAGGATAAACATAAAACACCCAGATGTCAAATCAAATCCAAAGCTCAAATATCAAAACCCACCAAACCCCCACATTGTCATTCCCGCGAAGCCTATTTTCGCGTAAGCGGTGAGCGGGAATCCAAAGGGGTGGTATTGGGTAGGACTCTTTTCCCTCTGTGTCCTCTGTGGTTTCCCCCGGCGGTGTGGCGCGGGGCACCTTTTACCTTATTCATTAGTCATTAGTCATTAGGATTTCGCCATTTGACATTTGCTAAGATTATTCATATTCTGGTAGCGTTGCGTTAAATGGGTCTATTTTATAGTTCATAGTTGACATATTCTCTACTTACTTTCTTTCATTAAATGGGCATTGAACCATAGTTTAAGGAACG
>DAOWNU010000060.1 GCA_030642425.1 bacterium
AGAAAGGACAAAAAAGGCCGTTTTGGGGGAACCGCAGCTTTTCGAATGGGCGTTCGTTCATAAGTCCGGTAATATCCACCCGGTCGAGGTTAGCTTAAAACGCACCGTTATCGGCGGAGAAAACATGCTGCTGGGTAGTATCCGCGATATTTCGACCAGAAAGGCCGCAGAGGAGGCCCTTGCCGCTGAAAAAGAGCGGCTTTCAGTTACATTAAGGAGCATCGGAGACGCAGTAATAACCACGGATATCGAGGGAAAAATAACGCTTATAAACGCTGTCGCGGAAAATCTTACCGGCTGGAAACATGATGAGGTTTTCGGAAAACCGCTCGATGAGGTTTTCAATATTATAAACGAGGAAACGCGCGAACAGTGTGAAAATCCGGTGGAAAAGGTGCTCGAAACAGGGACTATCGTGGGCCTTGGGAATCACACCGCTCTTGTCGCGCGCGACGGCACCGAGATTACTATCGCCGACAGCGGCGCGCCGATCCTCGATTCCGACGGCAAGATGATAGGCGTGGTTCTCGTTTTCCGCGATATCCGGGAGAAGATGAGAACGCGAAAGGCGCTTCAGAGAAAAACGCGGATGCAGGAGCAATTGCTGATAACCGCCCGACATCTCACTGCAAGCCTCGATGTCCGGATAGTGCTCGAAAGCATCGCCAAAGAGGCGAAAGAGATACTCGACACCTTCGGATGCGCTATCTATCTCCTCGAAGACGACGGCGAAACCTTGACTCCCGTGGTCGCTATCGAACCGCCGTATGAGGAGCAGATTCTGGCCACACCTTTAAAGGTTAATGATAGTCTCACGGGGCTGGCTATAGATGGGAAAAAGGCCGTGATATTCAACCACGCCGAAAAAATACCAATCGGAAAGCAAATACCCGGAACGCCCGAGGAGGAAAAGGAACATATTATCGTCGCGCCTTTTATTGTGGACGACAAAGTGCTGGGCGCCATGTGCCTCGACCGCATGGAAGATGTCGAATTCAACGAGGATGACCTTTATATCGCGGAAACATTCGCAACCTATGCCGCTATGGCGTTAAAAAACGCCCAGACCCACGACAGGCTTAAACACGAAATCGAGGAGAGAAAGCACGCGGAGACCGCTCTCACGGAAAGTGTCGAGATGTATCGCACCCTTTCGGACAATGCGCCACTCGGATTAAGTATAATGAAAATGAATGGGGAGCTTATCGCTTTCAATCCGGCGATGTTGAAACCGGCGGGTTATACGCCGGACGATATCGAAAAAATTAAAAATCTGAAAAAGTGGTATTATAGCGATGAAGAAAGGGAGCGTATTTTCGATAAAGCCTTCAAAAAGGGCTATTTGGACAGCGAGGAGGTCAAATTCAAGCGCAAAGACGGCTCGCCCTACGACGCACTTGTCTCGATGAGGCAGATACTAATTGATGGCGAGCCTTGCTGGCAGACGATGGTCGAGGATATTACCGAACGCAAACGCGCCCTCGAGGCTTTGAAAAACGCCCGGGACGAACTCGAACAGAGAGTATTGGAGCGCACAAAGGAACTTTCCGAGGCGAACGAAAAATTGCAGCTCGAAATAAATGTGCGCAAACAGGTCGAGGGCGCACTCAAGAATTCCAGGGATTATCTCAATAAGATTATAAACTCTATTACAGACCCAATTTTCGTGAAAGACCGCGAACACCGATGGGTTCTGCTCAACGACTCCTTTTGTGTATTTATGGGCTACCCTCGAGATGAATTGATTGGCAAGTCCGATTTCGAGTATTTCCCCGATAATGAGGCCAGAGTATTCTGGGAAAAAGATGAGATAGTTTTCGAGACGGGCGAGGAAAATCTGAACGAGGAGGATTTTACCGATTCGAAGGGCGTAACACATACAATCCTGACGAAAAAGACTCTTTATATCGATACAAGTGGTGAGAAATGGCTTGTCGGGATAATCAGGGACATCACCGAATACAAGCGTGCACAGAAGGCCCTCGAAGAATATTCCGACAGGCTGGAAGAAATGGTCGGGGAGCGCACCGCAGACCTGAACGATAGCAATAAAAAACTCCATCAGGAGATTATCGAGCGCGAGCTGGCTGAGTCCGCACTCCGGGAGAGCGAAGAGAAATACCGGCTGCTCTTTCAGGCCGCCAACGACGCCATCTTTCTTATGCGGGAAGACGAGTTTATCGATTGCAACGAGCGGACTCTGGAAATGTTCCAGTGCGAGAGAAAAGACATTATCGGTCAACCGCCGTATAAATTCTCACCGCCATTACAGTTCGACGGCAGGGATTCAAAAGAGAAGGCTCTCGAAAAGATAGGCGGAGCATATGGTGGGGAGTATCAATTCTTCGAGTGGACACATTCTCATCTCGACGGCTCAACTTTCGACGCCGAAGTCGGCCTTACGAAGGTAGTCTTAAAAGACGGCGATTACATTCTGGCGATTGTCCGGGATATCACCGAGCGGAAACGCGCGGAGAAAGAACTCCGCGAAAGCGAATCACAAAAACGAGCCATTTTAAATGGAATTACAACAAATATCGCATTTGTTAATGAAGAGCTTGAAATACTCTGGGCGAACGAGGCAAGCTCAATATCGGTGGGCAAATCACCGGAGGAGTTGATAGGTCATAAATGCTACGAGATATGGGCCGATCCGGAAAAGCCCTGTGATGGTTGCCCGGCATTAAGGGCGTGGAAAACGAAGAAATCGGAGCACTCAATAATGACCACACCGGATGGGAGAGTGTGGGATGAACGTGGCGAACCGGTTTTTGATCAGGATGGCGAGTTGATCGGCATGGTCGAAATAGCCCGTGATATAACCGAGCGTAAGCGGGCGGAAGAAGCGCTGCAGGAAAGCGAGGCCAAATTCCGTGCGTTCGCGGAGATGAGTCCCTCTGCGATTTTCGCATATAGGAGTAATTTCGTTTTTGCAAACAAGGCCATGGAGATTATTACCGGTTATAGTAACGAAGAACTGCTCTCGATGAACTTTTGGGATATTGTTCATCCGGATCACAGGGGAATGGTTAAAGATCGTGGCCTGGCCCGTCAAAAAGGCGAGGAAATCATCTCGCGCTACGAGTTTAAAATTACCAGAAAGGACGGCGAACCGCGGTGGATCGATTTCGCGGGAACGGTTGCTTATTTTGCCGGAGAACCGGCGGGGCTTGGCACGGCGTTCGATATAACCGATAGGAAAAAGGCTGAGAAAGAGCTTGCCTCGGAAAAGGAACGCCTGTCGGTTACATTGAGAAGTATCGGCGACGGCATGATCGCTACGGATATTGAGGGAAAAATCGTTCTGCTGAACCGGGTCGCGGAGAACCTTACCGGATGGCTGCAGGAGGAAGCGGTAGGTAGGCCTCTCAAGGAAATTTTCAATATAATTAACGAAAAGACCCGCGAAGAATCCGAAAGCCCTCACGAAAAAGTCCTGAAAACGGGCGGCGTGGTCGGGTTGGCCAATCATACTTTGCTGATAGCGAAGGACGGCACCGAAAGGATAATCGCGGACAGCGGCGCGCCGATACGCGACAGCGAGAGCAGAATTGTCGGTGTTGTGCTGGTTTTCAGAGACATCACGCGTGAAAAGGAGCTAGAGGAAGAGCTGTTCAGGGCGCAAAAGCTCGAGTCGGTGGGCATTCTCGCGGGTGGGATCGCCCACGATTTCAATAACATCCTCACGGCGATTCTTGGGAATATCTCCGTGGCGAGGGACACAATCGACCCCGACCGGGTGGAATTCGAGCTGCTCCTCGAGGCGGAAAAGGCGTCGCTTCAGGCGAGAAATCTCACACAACAACTATTAACTTTCTCGAAAGGCGGCGCCCCGATCATTCGCACGGCCTCTATTGGAGAACTGCTTCGAGAATCCTGCAGCTTTGCGCTCAGGGGATCCAACTCGATTTGCGAATTCAATATCGAAGAAAATATCGAGCCTGTTAATATCGACGCCGGACAGATGAGTCAGGTTATTCACAATCTCGTGATAAACGCCGATCAGGCCATGCCCGACGGCGGCACTATATTTATTAATGGGGAGAACTACACAGTTCAACCGGAGGACAAACTCCCGCTCAAAGAGGGTTCTTATATAATGATAACTCTCGAGGATACCGGCGCGGGTATCCCGGAAGAAAACCTGTTGATGATATTCGACCCCTATTTTACGACTAAAGAACAGGGCAGCGGGCTTGGTCTGGCGGTTTGTTACTCGATAATCAAAAATCACGACGGCTTGATAACTGTCGAATCCGAGCCGGGAAAGGGCACTGCTTTCACAATATATCTGCCCGCATCGGAAGGCGAATTGCTGCCACAAAAAGAGGAGAATATCCCGTTGATCGAAGGTGAACTGAAGATTCTTCTGATGGACGACGACAAGATGGTGCAAAAAACTGTGGGCGTATTGCTCGAGCATCTCGGATACACTGTCGAGTTTGCCGGTAACGGCGAGCAAGCGATTCGAAAATACCGCAAAGCTTTCGAAGCGGGTGAGCCTTTCGACGCCGTGATAATGGACCTGACTATCCCCGGTGGGATCGGCGGGAAGGAAACGATCTCCAAACTAAAAGCATTGAATCGCGATGTCGTGGCCATTGTATCGAGCGGTTATTCGACCGACCCGATAATGGCTGATTACCGCAAATACGGTTTCAGCGGGGTTATCGCCAAGCCTTATAAAATGACGGAAATACATCGGGTTCTGATGAAGGCGATTGGCGAAAAGAGGAAAAAAGAAACGAAATGACCGGAGATAATGAAAAGGTAAAAGGTATTAGGTAAAAGGTAATACCAAATTCACATTGATATTTTACAAATATTTTATTTGCACGTCGGTAATACGCTATGCAACAAGGGGTTGCAACCCCTTGTTGAGCTTATATGTAAAGTTTCAAACCGAAAATGGTATAATAGGTAAAAGAGCCACACCGCACCACCCACTGGATTCCGGCCTTCGCCGGAATGACAGAATAAATAGCCGAATGGCAGAAAAAATAGAATGAAATCGTAGGGGAGGGTCTGAGACCCTCCCGCATTTGGAGCGACTGAAAGGTCGCCCCTTTTATATTATCCCTTCGACAGGCTCCCTTCGGCAAGCTCAGGGCAAGCAGGGAGCGGAAGGGTATTGATCATTGCTAATTGATCATTTTGAATTGAATCTTTATCCGTCGGCATCGACGACCAAATGGCTTCCTAATATGCGCCCCTGCCGGTCAGCACCGCGGGAATAGTCTTGAAAATAATCTTTACATCGAGCCAGAGGCTCCAGTGTTCGATATAAGAAATATCCAGACGAACCATCTCGGAAAAAGCCAGATCGCTTCGCCCGGAAACCTGCCATAGACCGGTCATACCGGGAACGGTATCGACACGCTTAAGCTGCCAGCTCTCATATTCCGCCAGCTCTCGTTCCAGCGGTGGCCGCGGCCCCACCAGAGACATCTGCCCGATAAAAACATTGATTATCTGTGGCAGTTCGTCTATCGAAAAACGGCGCAGGAATTTTCCCACAGAAGTTATCCTCGGATCGTCCTTCATTTTGAAAAGCGCGCCCTCGGCCTCGTTCTTATCGATAAGCTCCGCCAGCCTTTTCTCGGCGTCGATAAACATCGATCGGAATTTGATCATACCGAATTTGCGCCCGTTCTTGCCAATCCGCTCCTGTTTAAAAAATACCGGGCCTTTGGAATCGATCTTTATTGCCGCCGCAAGCCCGAGAAACAAAGGGGACAGGACGATAAGCCCGAAACCGCTGCCGGCCAGATCGACCGCGCGTTTGGCATAGCGCTGCCAGCCGGTCATCGCGACATCGCGGAAAGCGATAGTTCCCAATTCTCCTATCGAGTCGATCTCGATAATGCCCCGGAGCAGCCCTTGAAAGGCGGGAACCATCACAAATAAAGCCCTTTCCTTGCGGCATTCGTAGATAATTCTTCGGATCGCCGCCTCGGAAACGTCGGTTTCGGCCAGAATAACCTCGTCGATCCTCTTGCCGATCAAAATCGCTCGAAGCTCGCTGGGCGCGCCGGTCCGCAAAGAAGATTTTTCCGTGCAGAGCCGCCCGACAAGCCCGCGATTGGTGAGCGGGTCGGCCAGAATTTGTGCGCAGGTATTTTCCGCAAGTTCGCCGTCGCCGATAACCAGTTTTTTCGCCATACCTTTGCCCTTGCGAAGCATATTCGTCAGAACGCTCATCAGCACGCGATGATAGATCGAGGTTGTGATTAATGCGACCGCGACGCCGATTCCCAATGTCAGCCGGCTGAAAGTCTCGGTGCGATAAAGGAAGGTCAGCGCCATCGACAATATCAGCGAAACCGCCCCGGCTTTGGTCAGCTTGCCAAGTTCCTGTCCCCATCGGCGCGAGAACTCGATATGAAAAAGCCGCTGCCAGCCGTAGGCGGAAAGCCATATCGCCACAAGAACCGCAATCGGAATTTCGTATAGCGCGAAGGGTTGATATTCTTTGGTCAGGGAAATAAGCCCGGACTCGAACCTTATCCACCACGCAAGCGCGAACGACGCCGCGATCAGGAGCGCGTCGCCGATAAAAAGGAAATTCCTCGCGGCCCGGTCTGTTTTTCTGGACAGTATCATTTGCACTCATATTAAGGCGAATGCGGGGTTATGTCAATATCAAAGAGAAAATCTTTTTTAAAATAAAACGAGTTTTTCCTTGACTTTTGCTTTTTTAAACCTTTTTTATAGAAAATTAGAAGAGTAACTGTGAAAGGAGAAACATGGAAAATCAGTACACATTCACTCAGCAGGAGATCGATGACGGGAAGGTTTTAGCGGGTATTGCATATTTTGGCATCATAGGCTTTCTGATTGCATTCCTTGCCGGGAAAGAAAACAGGTTCACGCTTTATCACGCCCAGCAGGGATTGATACTTGCGATAGCCATTGTTCTCGTCCCGATTCCGTTTATCGGTTGGCTGTGGGGGATATTCTGTTTGGTGCTCTGTATTATGGGGCTTATAAACGGGTTCAGCGGAAACGTGAAGGTTCTGCCGTTGTTAGGCCCGTTAGGGATGAAGGTCAACCTTCTGAAACCGGATGGCGCAGTGCCGTCTGCTACCCAGCAGGGAACACCTCCCCCGCCACCGCCTCCGGCACAGACCCCGCCGCCTCCTCCGCCTCCGACCTCATAATAAGACTCTGCGGAGAGATTCGATTGTTAAAACCCGATCCTATTATTAGGGCCGGGTTTTTTACTTTGGTCGGTTACTTTTAGCCTGCATTTCTCACAAATGTGATATATTAAGAAACAAATATGGGCATGACACGAGTATTATCAATATAGAAATAGGGATCGAGGGATCGAGGGTTCGAGGGTTTTTGTATTTCCCTTGACCCCTTGAACCCTCAACCCCTTGAACCCTTCTTTCAATAACATAGGAGCACTTTCCATAATCTGCAATAATTGTTCGGGTGGAATTTGTGAAATATGCGGGTTAGGAAGATTGAAATGCGAAAAAATATCCCTTGCGCATAGCGAAAAGGCATCATATATTGTGGGCGATGTAACTATAAATGACGCAGAGCGTCGGGGAAGACGTTCCCACGCGGGAGCGGGAGAACGAGAGAACGAGAGAAAAAAGGAAATAAGATGAGAAGGACAACGCTCGCTGTTATGTTCGCAATTACGATAGCCAGTTTCGCACTCGCCGGGTGGGAACGCACCTATGGCGGTAGCTACGAGGATGTTGGCTACTCCGTAGCGCAGACTTCCGACGGTGGATATATTATCGCAGGAGGGACATCCTCCTTCGGCGCAGGTGAGCGCGATGTCTATCTTGTTAAATCCGATAGCGATGGCGACACATTATGGACGCGCACATACGGCGGAACCGAGTGGGATATTGGCTATTCCGTAGCGCAGACGTCCGACGGCGGATATATTATCGCAGGAGAAACAGCCTCATTCGGCGCAGGCGGGTCTGATGTCTATCTTGTTAAAACGGATACCGATGGCGACACATTATGGACGCGCACTTATGGCGGAAGCGACTCTGATAGGGGCTCATCCGTCGCGCAGACGTCCGACGGCGGATATATTATCGCAGGATACACAGGCTCCTTCGGCGCAGGCGGGTCTGATGTCTATCTTGTTAAAACGGATACCGATGGCGACACATTATGGTCACGCACCTATGGCGGAGGCGACTATGATTGTGGCTCCTCCGTAGCGCAGACGTCCGACGGCGGATATATTATCGCAGGATACACATGCTTCTTCGGCGCAGACTATACTGATGTCTATCTTGTTAAAACAGATTGCGATGGCGACACTTTATGGACGCGCAACTACGGAGGAAGCGCAGAGGATGTAGGCTACTCTGTTGCGCAGACGTCCGACGGCGGATATATTATCGCAGGATACACAGAATCCTTCGGCGCAAGCGTGTATGATGTCTATCTTGTTAAAACCGATGCCGACGGCGACACGTTATGGACGCGCACTTATGGCGGAAGCTCCACTGATTATGGCGGCTCCGTATCGCAGACGTCCGACGGCGGATATATTATCGCAGGAGGGACATCCTCCTTCGGCGCAGGCGGGTATAATGTCTATCTTGTTAAAACAGATGCCGACGGCGACACATTATGGACGCGAACTTATGGCGAAGGCGACTATGATTGTGGCCTCTCCGTCGCGCAGACGTCCGACAGCGGATATATTATCGCAGGATGGAC
>DAOWNU010000437.1 GCA_030642425.1 bacterium
CTGAAAACGCCCTGTTCGCGGACTTTGCGCGCGATAAGCTGTGTATATTGCGAGCCGAAATCGAGAATAATTACTTTTTGATGTGCCATTTTTTTCTCTTTGATAAAACCCAAGCCGGGATTGCTGATTTTTGCCGAAAAAGCGTAAAAGTTGTCAAATCCGTTTCAATAAAGTAACAAATAAAAAAATCCTAATGAAGTCCTAATGTCTAATGTCGAATGCCTAATTCCACCCTACACTCAACATGTCATTCCCACGAAAGCGGGAATCCAGAGGTGGTGCGGGGCACTTTTACCTATTACCTTTTACCTTATTCATTAGGATTTCGTCATTTGACATTTGCTAAGATTATTCAAATTTTCCTTTTTCAGCAATCTCAAGCCGGAATATCAAGCGATGCCTATCAAGCCCTCGCCGAGATGAATGTCCGGCGTGAAACGGCTGCTTCGGATTTCCGTATCGAGCATAAAATTATCGTCCCGCCCGGGATGGTCACTGTTGTAATGCAGGCCCCTGCTCTCCGGCCTATATAGCGCCGAGCGGATAACCAGCCACGCGACCATCGCCATGTTTCGAAGCTCGATCACATCCTTATCGACCGGATTTTGATGATAAAACTCGTTTATCTGCGTCATGAGGAAATTGACAAGCCTGCTCGCCGCTTCGAGCCGGTCGTCCGAGCGAACGATGCCCACATAATCCCACATCAACCTTTTCAGTTCGTTGCGGATATGCCGCACGATCACCCATTCCCGCCGGTCGAAAACGCCCGAATCGTCCCAATCCGGCAGTTCGGGAGGGGGCGCAATCGATTTGAAATATTTGTTCAGCGTTTCAAACGCGAAATGCGCGTAGGCCATGGACTCCAGCAAACTGTTCGAGGCCAGCCTGTTGGCGCCGTGCATGCCGGTGCAAGCGGTCTCCCCGGCGGAGAGGAGGTTCTGAATATCCGTCCGCGCGCCTTTATCGACTTTCACTCCCCCGCACATGTAGTGCGCCGCGGGCACAACCGGTATCCATTCCTTTGAAATATCCACTCCCCGCTCCAGGCAGTGCTCGTAAATATTCGGAAAACGCTGCTCTATAAAATAAGAGCCTTTGTGGGTGAGATCGAGGAAGACGTTAGTGTCCCCCCTGCTTCTCAATTGCTCGTCGATAGCACGGGCAACGACGTCCCGCGGGGCGAGTTCCTTCATCGGATGAATGCCCTCCATAAACCTCTCGCCGGCGCCGTTGCGAAGTATTCCGCCCTCGCCCCGCGCGGCCTCGGAGATAAGAAAGCCGTCTCGACCGGGATCGAAGAACATTGTTGGGTGGAACTGGAAAAACTCCATATTCGACACGGTCGCGCCCGCCCGGTATGCCATCGCGACACCGTCGCCGGTTGCGACATCCGGGTTAGTCGTGTGGATATATATGCGTCCGCCGCCGCCCGTTGCAAGCAGCGTGGCCTTCGCCCGTATCGTTCTGACGAAGCCTTTCTTCTCGTCGAGAACGTAGTCGCCCCAGCAAGCAAGCGGTTTCGCCCGCAGAGCGTGCCCTTTCGGCAGATGGTGTTGTGTGAGCAGGTCGATAGCGCAGTTATCGGGCAGGATACGGATATTCGGATGGCTTTTTATGGCTTCGACATAGGCGTTCTGGATTGCGCGGCCCGTGGCGTCCGCGACGTGAACAATGCGGTTTTTCGTGTGGCCGCCTTCCAGGCCGAGCGCGATTGTATCGGGTTTTCCGGGAACCGTGTCGAATGGCACGCCGATATTCAGAAGTTCGTCGATTGCTTCCGCGCCAAAGCCCGCGATTTTCCGGACAACCGCGCTTTTGCCGAGGCCGTATCCGGCATTAAGAGTGTCCTCGACATGGGACTCCACGCTGTCGTTTTTGTCGAGCACAGCCGCGACCCCGCCCTGCGCGAGACTGGTTGCGCCGCCCGATATTCCGGATTTCGACACTATCAGCACCTTGCCGAGCGTGGCCGCTTTCAGTGCGAATCCCAGCCCGGCGATGCCCGATCCTATCACCAGAAAATCCGTGTCGATCTTTTTGTGTTCATTCGACATACGGAAATAGTAGTGAATCACATTCGATAAGTCAATGGAATATGTGGGGGAAATGTGGGGGAAATGTCAAATGGAGATTGCTGATTTTTGTCTTGATAAATGGTTTCATATTATTTATATTGTCTTCACAA
>DAOWNU010000415.1 GCA_030642425.1 bacterium
ATCGCGCTCAAACATTACATAAACGGCCTCCTCGACGAAATGGTTGGAGATTACAACGGCGCGCTCTCCAGCTATCTTATCGCGCGGAATTTTTTGCCCGGCAATCCGGAATTATTGCAGAGTATCGGGGATATTTATCTGGCGAACGGCGAGCCGGAACGGGCTTACTACGAATATGTCAAACTTATTCAAATCGACCCGGAGAACGAATCGTTCCGGCGGATTGCGGCATCGGCGGCTTTCGACATGAGGGACTACGAACGGTCTGCGGAGCATCTGAAATGGATTATTAAAAACGGCAGCCCGGATTACAATCTGCGAATTCGTTACGCGCTGGTTCTGCTGAATATGGACAAGGACAAAAAGGCGTTAGCCGAACTGAGACATATCACGGCTGAATATCCCGAACAGCCCGGCGCATATAGTCTTATGGGCAATATTTATATCGAAAAGGGCCAATTCAAAGACGCCGCGGTTTGTTTTCACAAGTCTATCGAGGTGGATTCCGCTTACGCCCGGGCCTATCTCGGGCTTGCCACCGCTCACGAGGCTCTCGGAAATCCCGACTCGTCGTTTGTCGCCCACGAGAAATATGTCGATTTGAATCCGGGGAATAACGATATTCTTCGCCGCTGGATTGTCCGCCTGATTGCTGAGGAAAAGATCGAGAAGGCGATAGCGGCGGCGGATGTATATCTGGAAGACGTTCCGGACGACTGGGATATTCTTCGCCGGGCCGCGTTTCTGACCTTTTTCAGCGGGGAATGGGAGACCGCCGGGAAATATCTCCGGCGGCTTATCGAGTGGGACCCCACGGATCTCGAGGGCAGATTTTTACTCGGGCAGGCGCTTGTCGAACTCGGCTCTTTCGCCGGGGGGATAGATCAGATCGAGATGGCTATCGCCCAGAAACGCGACGCCGAGGGTATGATTACACTCGCGCTCGCCTACGAATCGGTGGACAGCCTCGACAAAGCGCTCGGCTATCTTCGGCAGGCGGAAAACGAGTTCGGCGGAGAGGCGAAAATCCCGCTGTTCAGCGGCTGGATACACGTGCGTCAAAAAGAATTCGCTATTGCTGCCGGCGATTTCACGCGGGTGCTTCAGATCGAGCCAAACAATGCCGAGGCCCTTTTCGGGCTTGGCGACGCCCTGGAGCGCTCGGGCCGGAGCGATTCGGCGGTCGTCGTTCTGGAAGAACTTATTCGCGAAAATCCCGGAGATCCTATCACGGCCAACTATCTCGGATACATTCTTGTCGAGAAGAATGAACGCCTCGAATTCGCGGATTCGCTTATAACTTTCGCGCTGAGTCTGGAGCCGGACAATGCGGCATTTATAGACAGCTACGGCTGGCTGCTGTTTCAACAGGGCCGGTATGAAAACGCTCTGGAGTGGCTTATTCGAGCGGAAAAACTTGCAAATCCCGACGATCCGGTTATATTTGAACATATAGGCGAGGCGTTCGAGAAGCTGGGGCAAATCGACCTCGCCGTGGAATACTATCGTAAAGCGTTCGACCTCGATCCAACTCTCGAAAGGTCGCGGGAAAGACTCGGAGCGTTCGAATAATGGAGGAATCATGTATTCTAAGCAAGTAATGAAACATTTTCAAAACCCGCATAATGTCGGTGAGATCGAGGATGCTTCGGCTGTTGCGGAGGCCGGAAACCCTATCTGCGGCGACATGATGCGCTTCTATATCGTGGTCAAGGACGACCGCATCGACGAGATCAAGTTCAAGACTTTCGGATGCGGCGCCGCGATTGCGTCTTCGAGCGTTCTCACCGATATTGCGAAGGGCAAAACACTCGAGGAGGCGTTCGCCTTAAATAAGGAAGAGATTGTAGAGGCGCTCGGCGGACTGCCGCCCAACAAGATTCACTGCAGCGTTCTCGGCCTCGATGCCCTGAAACACGCTATCTGCGATTACTGGCGCAAGCAGGGCGAAATAAACGACCATCCCGAATGCAAGCGCCTTTTCAAAGAATTTCAGGATGAGGAATAGGGCGATTGACTTTCACCCGTCCGGTCAAAAGTAATAGGTAAAAGGTCAAAGGTAATAGGTAGTAGGTAGTAGGTAGTAGGTAATAGATAATAGGGCCACACGCTACACCACCAAAGAAATGTCAAATGACGAAATCCTAATGACTAATGAAATCCTAAATCCGAAATTCTAATGCAACTCATAACTCCTAACTTAATAGCATATAATAGGATATAAGACATCGATCATTCGACATTAGACATTAGGACTTCATTAGGATTTAGAGCTTTAACATTAGGATTTTTTAGATTTATTATTTTATTGGAACGAATTAGACAACTTTTTACGCTTTTTTCGGCAAAAATCAGCAATCCCGGCTTGGGTTTTATCAAAGAGAAAAAAATGGCACATCAAAAAGTAATTATTCTCGATTTCGGCTCGCAATATACACAGCTTATCGCGCGCAAAGTCCGCGAACAGGGCGTTTTCAG
>DAOWNU010000392.1 GCA_030642425.1 bacterium
CCCGCCACAAGCGCATCTGGTCTACTTTTTCCGCCGACGGAGCATTGCCAATGCGCCGAGCGCCAGCAGGCTCATTGTCGCCGGCTCGGGCACGTTGGCGGACGGGGGCGTTCCGGCGCCCCAGTTGCCGAGGACGGTGTTCAGGTCGTCGCCGCCGACGAAGCCGTCGCCGTTGGCATCCGCACGCGGGTCGTTCAGCGGGTCGCCGTTGGCGAATCGTTCCGGGAAAATCTGATAGAACAGCGCCCCGCGCGGCCATTGCGGGATAATAAAAACCGGCGCATCGCCCGGTTCGGCGCGGAAAAGCGAATCCTGCGGGTAGCTCGAAATCGAATGCCCGTCGCCCACGTGGAACGAATATCTGACATCGAAAGAAAAGGGCGCCACGACCTCGAACCACTCGAACGGCGCCTCAGCGCAAAGGTATGTCATCGCTATCGTGTCCGGCAACATGCGGCCACTGTGGAACACGAGCGACGCCGATTCGATATCGCCCTTTTTCGCGCGGAGACGTATCCACAGCTTTCCTCCGCCGTCGTCGCAAAGGTATGGCAGCTTCTGCTCATGCCAGAGTGCGCCATCGAGGATCTCGCCGTCGCCGCGCGCGGACGGCCCGATAAATTTCTCCCAATCGCCGACCGTGATAATGGAATTACTGCCGCCGTAGCCGTCGGGAGCGCCCTTCGGATTGTTCGGGTCGGTAATCCACGTTCCGCCGTTGACCACGAATTTATATTGGTATTTGCCGTCGGGGAGGTCGAGCGTGATTTCCCATGCGCCGTCGCCGTCGGGATCGGACATCGGGGTCGCGTCGCTGCTCCAGCCGTTGAAGCTCCCGGCGAGATTGACCGTTTGCGCGGATATGTTAGGCGTGTATCGGAATGTGACCTCGCGGGCGAAGATTATCGACGCGATGAGCATCGGGATGAGCATATATCTTTTCATTTTACCTCGCTTGATTAACAGCCTTTCGTTTCAATTGAATTTAATACAAAATGCCGTTTTCGCAATAGAAAAAGACCGGTCGCCAGCGGCGACGGGCGAAATTGCCCAAAACCGGACAAGACGGTTTTGGGAATATATTAAGCCCCTTAAGGAAGGGGCTGGCAATGCCGCCGGCAATGCCGGAGATAAGGTTGCGCGGAACATTTCTCTTGTGCTATGCGAAAAAAAGGATTATATTAATTGTGATGTAAATAGAATAACGCGCCCATGCGGGAGCGGGGACGAGAGGGAATAAGGCCAAACATCATGAATACACTCTACTGTGGCGATAATCTTGAGGTTATGCGGACTCTTCCAGAGGGGTCGGTGGATTTAATTTATCTCGATCCGCCGTTCTTCTCGAACAGGCAATACAACGTTATTTGGGGCGACGAAGCCGAAAAACGCTCTTTCGAGGACAGATGGGAAGGCGGAATAGAAAGTTATATCAGCTGGATGCAAGACCGGCTTTTCGAGATGCGGCGCATATTGAAGGAAACCGGCTCGATATATCTTCATTGCGATTGGCACGCAACTCACAGGCTTAGGGTATTGATGGACGATATATTTGGTGAGAAGAACTTTAGAAACGAAATTATTTGGCATTATCGCAAATGGCCGACAGGCAAATATCAATTCCAGCGAAACCACGATACGATTTTGTTTTACTCAAAAGACAATAAGAATATCCTGAATATCCTCTATAATCCAATATCTGAAAGAACGCTAAAAAGATGGAAAGGCGCTAAACAAAAAGCAATATTCGACAAAACAGGTAAAAGATACGCTAGGTCGGAAGATAAAAAAACACCCGGTGTTCCAATGGACGATGTATGGGATATATCAATTATAAATGCCTCATCAAAAGAACGTTGGGGCTATCCGACACAAAAGCCTGAGAAGTTACTTGAGCGTATAATTTTAGCCTCGTCCAACGAGGGCGACCTTGTTATGGACCCGTTCTGCGGTTGCGGCACGACTATTGCCGTCGCCGAAAATCTTAAAAGACGCTGGCTCGGCATAGAAATATCCTATACTGCCTGCGAGCTTATGAACCAAAGGCTAAAGACCGACTGTCACGCCGCCGAAGACTCGTTCGAGATAATCGGTATGCCCACAACTATCGACGACGCAAAAAAACTCCAACCGTTCGATTTCCAGAACTGGATACTCCGCAAATGCCACGCCTACGCATCGAAACGTAAGACCGGCGATAAGGGTATCGACGGTTTCAGCTTCCTTCACAAATACCCGATACAGGTGAAACAATCGGAAAAAATCGGCAGGAACGTTGTAGATAATTTCAAATCGGCGCTCGACCGAAAAGGCGGCAAAACTGGTTTTATAGTCGCATTCTCTTTCGGGTCGGGCGCAATCGGCGAAACCGCCCGATTAAACCGAGAAGAGGATTATGATATCGAACTGGTAACAGTCAAGCAGGTTTTGGACGGGCACACGCTAACAAGAACAACGGTAACGTCGGAAAAATAAAGGGATTCGGAATTTCTCCTCGTTCCACTGCTCTGCGGAGAAACGAAATGGGCGACGCAGAGTATAGAAACAAGAAAAAACGGGTAAAAACACCCAAAATGCTGTAAGTTATTGTTCATTCGCAAGTTATGTTAATGAAAAATCGTTGAAATGGAGGGTTTTAGGGCTAAAAAGCGCCCCGAGACCCAAGCCGGACGTTCCGAGAGGGTAGCCGAGCGTCCCGAGGGCATAGCCGAGCGTCCCGAG
>DAOWNU010000398.1 GCA_030642425.1 bacterium
CCGGCGCGTCGCGGTGTTGAACCAAAGCTCTTTTCTGTATGACCTCATTTTTCCCTCCTAAAAATTCAATTCACAACCGGCACCGTCAAGCTGCCGTCGGTGATAATCAATATTTTAGCCTCCGGCCCGACTTTATCAAGAGCCTGTTCGAGCGCGATCTGAACAGATTCGCAGGGCTTCATGAGAACAGTATTGAGTATTTCCGGCTCGAGGTCCGTGACCGCAAAAATATCGAACATTTTGGATAATTCAATAAGTCTCTTCACCTTATGATAACCTAATTTATACTCCCCGCTTATCTTGCGGGACATTTCTTCTTTAGTGTTACAGGATTGCATAAGGCGGAAAAAGCTGTCCGGGCCGATTCCCTCGCGGCATTGGGATAGAACGATCATCGCGCCGCCTTCCTTGAGAGCCAGCCGCGCGTGTTCTATAGCCTTCTGCGTTTGATACAGGTCCATATCGAGTGGATACGAGGCCGCGGTTATCACAATATCCGAAAAAATTGCTTGACGGCAGAATAATTTTCTCGCACTCTCGACAGCGGCGAAAAACGAATCGTTCAAATCGCCTGCGGCTGCGGCATAAATTCGCACACGGCTGTCGAGCACCGTTTGGATAGAGAATATAGGTAGGTCGCTCAGCATTTCGACAGCTTCCATCATATCCTCATGCACGGGATTGCCATCGAGCCTTGCGGGCTGTGAGTTTTCGCTCATCGCGTGGCTGTGATTCTGTTCGACCGTCCGATAAGCCGATATCCCCGGCAAAAGGGATTTTCTGCCGCCGGTGAATCCCGCGAAAAAATGCGGCTCCACCGAGCCGATAATCACTATTCGATCCGCCCAAAAGGCGAGCTTGTTAATTGCAAACTCCGTTCCGCGAACGGTAACACCGACCGAAACGAGATTTTCGTTATCCCTGCAATCGTGGATTTCGATAAGCCCGCTGAGCCGCGCGAGATGATGCCCGAAAATATATTCGAGTTCTTCGGCTGTGGGCGCACGGTGCGTTCCTGTCGCGACAAGGAAACGGCAGTCTGTATCGAGAAGTTTCTCGATTATCACGTCGAGCACGCGGGTGGTGGGGGTCGAACGTGCGGCGTCGTTGACAAGAACGAGAGTTTTTCCCCCATGCGAAATAAAATCCTCAAAACCCGGCGATTCGTGTGGGTTCGACAGCGCGTTATGGAGAATCTCATGTGGCGAAACGACCTCGACCTCCAGCGGATGCACAAAAGTTACACTATTCCCATCCGGGATTTCAAATGAGCGATGATCCTTGCCATAAGGTATTTTGACCTTCATATTTTCCTTGTATAGAAGTTAATAGTTATTGTATTAGGAAACTACACTATCGGTTGTCCATTGTCAAGGACGGTGTAATTATTCTCCCCACTATGAAGAGGGGTGTCGCATAGAGAGGGGGGGATAAAAAAAGGGCGCGGTTTCCCGCGCCCCCATTCTACATACATTCTGCATTCTACATTAATACGGTTCCACAGTCAAATTCACTATCGTCGGCAGGCCCGGTTCGCCGTCCGCATTCAGCGGTATGAAACGGCATTCGTATTCTCCCGGCTCGACATTAAACTCGCGGAACGGAATAATCTTACCGTCCTCGATTGTAATACTATTTACAACCATCTCCCAATCGCCGTCGGGACTTTTGCGCTTTTCGGTAGTCCCATCGGTCATTCCCTCGACAACAAGCTCTGTCCGATATTCGACAGCTCCGCCCCCGAGATGTTCGGCCTCGAATGGCGCCGGCCCAGGCCACGGAATCAGCGGCTCGGGCGGCGGCTCCGGATCGGATGGCGTAGAAGAAGTGCTGTAAGGATCAAAACCGTAGTCGATAAGTCGCGTATCCTTGCGGCCTTGCGGAAGCGTCTTCCAGAGCCATTTGCGGATAGGCGCAAGGACATCTATAAAATCTAACAAAGCAATATCGCGATCCTGAATTGCAGTGCGACGATCCTCGAGAAGATCGGAAACCTCGGCAAGCGCTGCGATGAAGCCCGTAGTTGCGTTGGTTATCGCATCGGTGTAGGCGACGGGGAGCGGCCAAGTTACATTATCGTGCGCGGCAAGGGTTGCCTGAACCTGTATCAAATGTTGTTTCGCTTTCTCATCGTCGGCGGGATAATCTTTGTCGATAAGAAGCGTATGGTTAAGCGTTTCGGCTTCGTCGGGGAATGCGTTTTCGATATATACGGCGAGCTTTTCGAGCGCTTCTTCGGCGTCGGCGTCGTAGTTGTCTTTCTCCTCAACCTTGTCGTCGTATGCGGGCGCTATCGTATTTACAATTATCGATTTATTTTGAAGGTCGGCGAGTCTGTCGTCGAGGCGTGTGCGGATAAAAAGGACAAGCGCCCATATTTCCGGGACAGCGAGGGCGGCGGTGTCGGCGTCCTGAATATTGACGCCTTGATAGATATACTCCTGAACGGATTTGGTTGGATTACTCGGCATGATGTTCTCCTTCTCCCTTTCGGGCCGTTAGTTTTGTTGGAAGTAATAAATAGACGCTTTTGCCATTTGTCAAACACTTTTTTGGTTTTTTTGGATTTTTTATTCCTCTCCCCAGACCTCGCCTATTTTGGCCTTTATTTTGGCTTCGTATTTCTCGATGAGCGTCTTGTTCGCCTCG
>DAOWNU010000140.1 GCA_030642425.1 bacterium
CATTTCCCATCCACTCCCCGGCAATGCGGCAGCATCTGTCAGTAATGACGCAACAATCATGCTTAACCGTCAGTCGGCGAGTGCCGATCGCTGGCACCCCTCCCGCTATGTGCGATTTGGAATAACCTCACACGATTTCGCACGCGACAGCCGCGCCAGCGGCGATAAAAAAAAGACGTCCTCATCAGCCGCCTTAATATATTCTAAAAAACCGTCTTGTCCGATTATGACAGCGTCATCTTCGACATTGCCGGTCGCCCTTATTTTTCGGTAGTGCGAAGTATTGCCCTACTCCATTATTACGCGTCCTTACGGCGAGCATGTAGAGCCATTCTTTGTAACAATAATGAAAAGGTCGTCTCCGCCCGGGATCTCGACTATCTCCCCGAGTTTCCCGTGTTCGCAGGCCCACGTCCACTGTAATTGGTGCCTCAGGTCCTTCCCGAGATAAGTTATTCCCACAGCTCTTTTACCGTCAAAGGAATGGTTTTCATAATCGTAAAGAGTATTGAAAGGGTCCTGTGTTGGGTTGGGCCAGCCCTCGAGATAAGTGGGACAAAGATTGGGGGGAGGCATATTGGGGTGAACATCGGCGGGATAGCAGCCGTTTTGGATATAGAATTCTTCCAGAGATAAAAACATCTTTTTCAACCAGATTCTGGCGCCGGAATACTTGGTTTTATCCACAGCTCGAGTATATCGTGTTATCGACAGAGAGGCCAAAACCCCGATTATTACGACCACTATCATAAGCTCGATCAAGGTAAAACCCGAATGTCTGGAAATGCGCATCAATCTCCTTTCGACTAAATATACAGCAAGAAATATGCCCCCGGTAACTCCTTGTATAGCACAGAACTGACGCTAATTTAATTCGTAATTATATTGCAATTTGCGAAATGCGAAGATAATTGGAATATTTCCACTTGCTATATCGAACCTTTTCATTATTTTACAATTCAATTTGATAAGCGTTCATTAGATTATGCATTACTTCAAGTGACCGCAGTCTAAGCCCTTAAAAGGGCTTCAATTTGAAGCGTCTTAAGATGCTTAGGCTTGCGGCACGGCAAGTCTGGAAACAATTATGAGATGTCCTTATTGTGACAGTGATTCGGATAAAGTTGTCGATTCGCGTAGCGTTCGGGACGGCCGCGGGGTTCGCAGGCGGCGCGAATGTCTCGAGTGCGGACGAAGATTCACGACTTACGAGTTTATCGAGGAATCGCAGCTTCTTGTTATTAAAAAGGATGGCCGACGCGAGCCTTTCGACAGGTCTAAGATTATCAAGGGAATACAGATAGCCTGTCGCAAACGGCCGGTCAGCGCGGAACAGATGGAGGCGATAGCCAACAGCATCGAGGTCGAATTTTCCGGAAACGGTGCGATGGAGGTTCTATCGAGCAAAATCGGCGAGAAGATTATGGAGCATCTCAAGGATGTCGATCAGGTGGCTTATGTTCGTTTTGCAAGCGTGTATCGCCAGTTTAAGGATGTTGGCGAGTTCCGAATTGCACTTCATAAATTACTTGAAGCAGATGAGTCTAATACAAAGTAACAAAAGGATATACTTGTGGTAATATCTAACCAACGACTACGCGAAATATTGTCGAGAATAAACGGAAAAAAGATTGCCGTTATCGGGGATATCATGCTCGACCGCTATCTCTGGGGCGACGCCGAACGCATTTCTCCCGAAGCGCCCGTTCCGGTTGTAAAACTGCGCCGCGAGGAGATTAGGATCGGTGGGGCCGCCAATGTTGCGGATAATGTGAACGTTCTGGGCGCGGAGCCAATGCTTATTTCAATAATTGGTGACGACGACGACGGCAAAAAGCTCGCCGGGCGGATTTCGGAATTGGATATGTCTCCCGAGCTGTTGGTTGTCGATATGGATCGTCATACAACCGTGAAAACACGCGTGATCGCGCGCCACCAGCAGGTTTGCCGGATCGATTTCGAGGATAGCGAATACATTGCGGGGAAATCCCTCCAGGGAATTCTCGATGTATTTCACTCCGTCGCCGGCGATCTCGACGCCGTAATTATTTCCGATTACGGCAAGGGCCTCGTCTCCCAAAAGCTCGTCGCGGAGATAGTGGATTTTTGCCGCGGCACAGAAATATTTATCGCCGTCGATCCGAAAGAACACCACTGGAAATACTACTCCGGTGCCGACCTGATAAAGCCCAATAATCACGAGGCCGAGTTGGCAACCGGAATAAAAATCGCTTCGGAAAAATCGCTCGAAAAAGCCGGCTGGCAATTTCTTAAAACAACCGGGGCGAAGGCGGCGCTTATCACCACCGGCGAGCGCGGGATGAGCCTTTTCGAGCCGGGCAAACCGGTCTGTCACATGCCCACAATGGCCAGAGATGTCTATGATGTTACCGGCGCGGGGGACACAGTTATCGCGGTTGCGGCGTCCGCGATTGTCGGTGGGGCTTCGCTTGTGGAATCCGCGGTTATCGCAAACCATGCGGCGGGGGTCGTTGTCGCGGAGGTCGGCACCGCTGTCGCCAAGCCGGAGCGGATAATCTCGGCGATGACGCGCGAGCGCAATAGGATTGAATCGAACGAAACAGGATTGCAAAATGAAAAATAAAATTTTAAATCTGAAAGACTTTCTTCCTATTCGCAAAAAGATCGAATCCGAGAAAAAAAAACTTGTTTTTACCAATGGCTGTTTCGATTTGATACACCGTGGCCATGTCGAATATTTGTCGCGAGCGAGAGAACTTGGGGATTATCTTGTTGTCGGGCTGAACTCCGACGACAGCGTGCGCAGGATAAAGGGCAAAGATCGCCCCATCGTTCCTTTGGAGGACAGGGCAATCGTGCTATCGGCCCTCGAATCGGTGGATTTCGTGATTCCATTCGAAGAAGATACGCCGGAAAGAATAATCGGAAAAATACTGCCGGATAAACTGGTCAAGGGCGAGGACTGGGCGAAAAACTCGATAGTCGGCGCGGATATTGTCAGCGAAAATGGGGGAGAGGTAGTTCGAATTCCCTTGACAGCCGGTAAAAGCACGAGCGAATTGATAAAGAGAATATTGAAATTACACGGAGGAGATTAAAGTGCCGCAACCGAAACTAATGGAAATCCAATATGGCGAAGTTTTCACGGGCTTTTACTCGCTTCGCCACAATGAGAAAAAAGACTATAACGGCAAGGCATATCTCAGTTTAGAATTCGGGGATAGTTCGGGAAGAGTGCCCGGCGTCTATTGGGAAGACGACGCGCTCCAGGTTCACAAACAGCTATTGAATCACGATATTGTCAAGCTCGAAGGCAGTATGGGCGAGTGGAAAGACCGGCCGCAGGTAAAAATTCGGCAGATAAGACCGGCGCGCCCGGAGGAATGTGTCGGCCTAAAACTGCTTCCAGAATGCAAGATTCCGAAAGAGCAATTGGCCAAACGTCTCGATTATTATATAAATTCTGTCTCGGATGAATATCTTTCTAAACTGCTTTCCGCCATATTTGGAGACCCAAAATTTCTCGAAAAATTTTTCTCCGCCCCGGCCGGAAAGCTTTGGCACGGCGCATATATCGGCGGCCTTGCCGAGCACACGGTCGATGTCGCCAAGCTGTGCGATAGCGCGGCGGAAATGTTCGAATTGTGCCGCAGGGATATACTGATCACCGGCGCGTTGTTGCACGATATTGGAAAAACAGAAGAGCTGTCTATCGGCGCATCGTTCGATTACGGCGTCGCGGGAAGGCTTATCGGACATATCGTCCTCGGCGAGAGAATGGCCATTCGGGCGATAGAGGGTATCGAGGGTTTCCCCGACAATCTGGCGCTCGAAATATCCCACTTGATCCTGTCTCACCACGGCTCTGCGGAGATGGGCGCGCCGGTTGTTCCGAAAACGCTCGAGGCCTCGATATTGCATCACGCGGACATGCTCGAAGCGCAGGCGAACGCTTTTTCGCACGTTATCGAAAAGGAACTCCCCGACGGCAAGACATTCTCGAATTGGCTTCGACCGGCCGGGCGCATGCTCTTCCTCGATCCTTACAGGGAGAGCGCGGGGAGAGATGAGGACTAACCAACACGCGTGAGCGTGTGAACGAGAGGAAAAGGATAGATAAATGAGTTCAACGGCTATTTTCATCAACGTTTTTACTTTGGGTTGTCTTATTTTTGCTTTTCTCAAAAACAGAGCAAAAACAAGGCAGGCGCTTAAAGTAGCGGTAAAATCGTTTTTGCGCATTCTCCCAATTGTTTTTATTATTATTATTTTCATAGGTTTGTTTTTGGGTTTCGTGTCACCGAATTTAATTTCCGAGATTGTAGGAGAACAATCGGGGTTTAGCGGAGTGCTTTTTGTTGCATTGTTAGGAGCGATCTCGCATATACCTTCCCTGATATCATTCCCTCTGGCGGCATCACTGATTAAAAGTGGAGCATCGGTTACTGCAGTTGCCGCTTTCATTACAACATTAACCATGATTGGAATAATGACACTGCCTTTAGAAATAAAGGAACTGGGAAAGAAAGTAGCCCTACTCAGGAACGGCATAAGTTTTGTCTTCGCAATTATCATTGCTCTCATCATGGGGAGTATCCTATGAAAAAGGCTGTGGGAAAAAAGCAAAAAAAGGGAATAATAAAAGATATTATCTTCCTGGGGATTGCTTTGATTGTTGCGATAATATTGCTATCGTTTTTCCCCGATAGACGGGAAGCGGTAGCCGCAGCATCATGGGAAATCTTTATTGAAATGATTTGGATACTTCCTGCAGTTATGGTGTTGATGGGACTTTTTTCGGTGTGGGTGTCAAAAGAAATTGTTGTAAAATATTTGGGTAAAGCTTCGGGCATAAAAGGCATTTTTTTCGCAATACTCTTTGGTGCACTGCCAACAGGCCCTCTTTATGTGGCTTTTCCGCTGGCTGCAGCCTTAATCAAAAAAGGCGCTCGCATTTCCAACATCATTATTTTTCTTTCGGCGTGGGCGTGCATAAAGATTCCGCAAGAAATGGTGGAGTTCCAATTCCTCGGGCTAAAATTTATGGTGGCGAGACTCATTTTAACAATTATTTTTGTAGTTATCATGGGAGTATCGATAGAAAAAATAATTGAATGGAGCGACAAAAAAGAACGCGAACCTATAGGAGGTAAAGATGGCGCAGGTATTCGATCTTAAAGCAATGGTGTCCTATCCATATGAGGAAAGGGGCAAGAACGTCTTTTATAAAGCTAAAGAGTTCAAAGTGAGAATTATTGAACTTCCACCCGGCGGAGAGATGCCGATTTGCGAAATGGCTTCTCATGTTATTTTCAATGTTATTAAAGGGGCGGCGGAAGTAACGGTTAATCAAAAAAAAGTAACCATCACCGAAGGGCAGTGTCTTATTAGTGCACCCGCAACCATGTCGATGAAGACTGAAAATGGTGTCAAGATTATGGGGATACAGATAGAAAGAGCTTGAGAACCTTGAGAAAAAGGATGTAGGGGCAGGACCCCCTATCTAACGGCAACGCCGTTTGGCGTTCCGACGATACAAAGGAAATAAGATGAGAAGGACAACGCTCGCTGTTATATTCGCAATTACGATAGCCAGTTTCGCACTCGCCGGGTGGGAACGCACCTACGGCGGAAGCGAATATGATTGTGGCCACTCCGTATCGCAGACCACCGACGGCGGATATATTATCGCAGGAGAGACAGGTTCCTTCGGCGCAGGCTATACTGATGTCTATCTTGTAAAGACCGATGGAGTGGGCGACACATTATGGACGCGCACTTATGGCGGAAGCGAATCTGATTATGGCTATTCCGTCGCGCAGACGTCCGACGGCGGATATATTATCGCAGGATACACATACTCCTTCGGCGCAGGC